>JBIIJE010000144.1:0-6155 GCA_044234005.1 Chitinophagaceae bacterium
ACCGAAGATGAGCGTTTTTACAAGCATAGTGGTATTGATGCAGAAGCCATCGGAAGAGCATTAGTAGGCGTAATTACATTCAATCCAAAAGGTGGCGCAAGTACCATCACGCAGCAATTAGCGAAAGCATTATTAGACCAAGGTTCTGGTAATATTTTTGTGCGTTTGCGCGAAAAATTAAAAGAGCAAATTGTAGCGGTCAAGTTAGAAAAAAATTTAACTAAACCCGAAATACTTACTTTGTATCTTAATACAGTTCCATGGGGATATAATGCATTCGGTATAAAGAGTGCATCCAAAACTTATTTTAATAAATTACCCAAAGATTTAAATGTTGAAGAAGCAGCCACGTTAGTAGGTATGCTGAAAGGATCTTCTAAATACAATCCAGTGCGTAGACCTGATATTACACTACAACGAAGAAATGTGGTACTCGACCAAATGGTAAAAAATTTCAAGTTAAGTGTCACAGAAGCTGAAAGGCTTAAACCACTTCCTATTCAACTCGATTTTACACCTATGCAAGATACTCATCATACTGGTTTAGCGCCTTATTTTAGACAAACGGTTGAACAAGATGTCAAAGCTTGGTGTAAAAAAAGAGGATTGAATTTATATAAAGATGGATTGAAGATTTATACTACTATTGATTCCACGATGCAGAGATATGCAGAAGAGGCCGTCGCAAAAAATTCTTGGGGGAAATCACGCCGACCTTCTGCTCGTGCTTGGGAAAAACATAAATCGACCCTCACACGTGCAATGAAAGAAAGCAATCGTTATCAAGCTTTAAAAGCAGAGGATAAAAGCGATGCTGAAATTGAAAAAATATTCAATACCAAAGTAAAAATGAAGGTTTTTGCATGGAATAATAAACAAGAAAAAGATACTACTATCACACCCATGGATAGTATTAAATACATGAAAGGATTTGTGCAAGCAGGTTTTATGGTAATGGATCCTGCAAGTGGTGAAGTTAAAGCTTGGGTTGGAGGTCATAATCATCGCTTTTTCCAATTCGACCATTGCAACATTAATAGTAAACGCCAAGTAGGTTCTACAATTAAACCATTATTGTATTGCCTTGCAGTTGATAATGGCTATTCACCATGTCAAGCAGTTTCATTAAATAAATCTTTTTTCCCTGGACATGGCTGGTATGGTCCCGATAAAAATGGAGGTGCTATGCAAATGAAGCAAGCGCTCGCCTATTCGAAAAATAATGGCACTGTTGCTATTTTAAAATTAGTAGGTATTGAACATTTTGTCAACTTTGCAAAAAAATTAGGGATTGTTTCTAATCTGCACGTGTACCCATCGGTTTGCCTAGGTGCGGATGACATTTCTATCATTGAAATGCTCAGAGCCTATACCATGTTTCCGAATTACGGCATCAATACCAAACCCATTTATATAACTCGTATTGAAGATAGAAATGGTAACTTACTTGAAAATTTTGTGCCCGAAAGGAAAGAGGTAATTAACGAAATTACCGCTTATAAAATGATTCGAATGATGATGGGTACTGTGTTGTTTGGCACAGGTAAACGTCTCAAGCCAGGCTGGGATATTCAGGGCGAATGTGCTGGTAAAACAGGTACTACAAATAGTGAAGCAGATGCTTGGTTTATTGGTTATACACCGCAACTCTTAGCTGGTGTTTGGGTAGGTTGCGACGATAGATTTGTAGGAACAGGATTAGGCGAGGGTTCTCGAGCCGCTATGCCGATTTGGGGTACCTTTTTTAAGCTGCTACAAGCCAATGAGAAATTAGGTTATTCTAAGATTGATAAATTTGAAAAACCTCTTATTATGGAAGGTATGGATGAATGTGATGCTGTAGATCAAATTAGTTTACAACGTGCAGAAGCCACTCGAAGTGTTTCTCGGGGAGATCTACCTGCTGATGATGAAGAAGTATCTGAAAAAACACCTCTTGACAACACCAATAGTGGCATCAACAAGGATGACTATGGGAATTAGTTTCCTCGCGAGAATATCTCTGTTTACTTTATTATTATTCCTTCAATCGTTTGATGCCGGTTCGCAAGCAAAGAATTTTTGCGGTGTAAAAAATACCACCGCGTATGATGGTGAAATCATAAGCTACCATGTTTACTATAGTTTAGCAGGTATACAAGCAAAAGCTGCCACAGTTACATTTAGCACGCAACTCGAAAAATACCAAGGCAAGGTTGTATATCATTTTAAAGGCCAAGGCGGTACATTAAGTTCATATGATTGGTTTTTTAAAGTAAGAGATGTATATGAAAGTTATGTTGACACTTCCAACATGATGCCTTTGAAATTTAGACGAGATATACAAGAAGGTAAAAACAAATTTTTCAACCAAGCATTGTTTAATTATACGAGTCAACAAATATTAAGTACAAATAAATCTATTGAATTACTGCCATGTACACAAGATGTTTTATCCGCTATTTACTATGCACGGAATATCGATTTTACAAAGTATAAAGCGAATGATAAAATACCCTTTAATTTGTATTTAGATGACAAAATTTATCCTATTTATTTGAGGTATTTAGGCAAGCAAAATTTGAAAATTGCTAAAAAAAATTATCCTTGCATTGTTTTTAAACCTTTGCTTATTGATGGTACTATTTTTACAGGTGGAGAGGATATGAAAGTGTTTGTAACAGATGATAAGCGCAAAATACCTATTTACATTGAAACGCCTATTTTAGTAGGGAAGATAAAAGTTTTTATGAAAAATTAATTTCTGACCAAGAATCTCAAATTTTTCAGCTGAAAGTACAAACTACAAAATCGATTCCCATTAACATTTTCTTATTACGCTTAGGTAGCAATGAAAATTTGTTACAGGATTAAAAATCAAAAAATCTAGTACCTCAGCCAATGATACCGATTGGAATTTTGTAACACCGATTGGAATTACATTAAAACTTTTAGTTGCTACGATGGTTTGAAAAAAATAGGTACGATATTTATGTCATCTGTGTTCATTTACCAGATTTAGGTTGTTTAACGGATAATCATAAAAAAACCCGAAACAAATTCGGGTTTTTTGTATTATTAAGTTGTACCATATTATTGTTTGCTAAATGCTTGTGCAGTTTGTTTGCCATCTATGTTAACCCATAAAATGTAATGCCCGCTTGGCAAAGCACTTGTATTGATACTGTAATCCGTAGATGATTTACGAATTGAAGATAAGTTTTGCCAAGCGCCATTTATACTCACTGCTTTGAAACTTACCTCGTTCGCTTGATGCGTACTTACAAAGTTCATTTCACTCGTAGTTGGATTCGGGTATAATTTGAAGTTGCTTGATGATATGTCTGCTACTGAACTTGGTTTCTGTGTGTAAGACAAAGTAACAAAATTAGGGTCATCTAATGATGCATCTCCTGTTCCATTCGCTCCAATGGCTGCAATCTTAAATGTATCAGTGGTTGTTGCAGGCGCCGTGTATTTAAATGTCCATGATGTAATACCAGCTACGGCAGTACCTGGGGTTGTATGATGAATTTCTTTACTTCCCATCAACATAGTTCCAGTTGGGGCATTCGATAAAGCACCTGATTTTACATAAATATCGAAACCAGCCTTTGTTTTAGTAGGTGTAGATGTATTCGTAATTTTCAAAGTCAAATCATACACAGTACCTGCCACATAGCCCGCCGCGGGCATACCTTCAATGGTAATAACTGTTGCTGTGTTTGTACTTCCATGGCACGAGCATCCTGCTCCGCTTTGTGCAGCACCCATTGCTCCGGCACCTCCGGCATTAGAGCCTAGTATTGAATAGCATGCGATGCCACCTAACATGAATAAAGAAGAAAGGAGTAATTTTTTTGATTTCATACTCAAATATTTTTTCGTAAATTTAAGGTAATAATTTAAATATTACAATTCCATGACAATAAAATACCGAGTACCTCAGCCTCGTAAAAATTTAAGCCGTTAAAATATCTCTCGCTATAACCAGCTTTTGTATTTCGCTGGTGCCTTCGCCTATCGTACACAATTTACTGTCACGATAATACTTCTCAACGGGGAAATCCTTGGTATAACCATAGCCTCCAAATATTTGTACAGCTTCTGTCGCTACTTTCACTGAAACTTCTGAAGCATAATATTTTGCAATTGCACTTTCTTTTGTCATTTTCTCACCACGCATCAATTTATCAGCAGCTTGGTAAATAAGCAATTCCGCGGTTTCTATTTGTGTGGCCATATCTGCCAATTTCCATTGTATTGCTTGGAAGTTGGAAATGGGTTGATCAAATTGCTGACGCTCTTTTGCATATTTAATTGAAGCCTCATAAGCGCCTTTTGCAATACCTAATGCCAACGCTGCGATAGAGATTCTACCACCATCTAATATAATCATAGATTGTTTGAAACCTTCGCCTACTTCACCCAAGCGTTGTGCGTCTGAAATACGACAATTATCAAAAACCAATTCACAGGTTTCGGAGGCGCGCATTCCTAATTTGTTTTCTTTCTTTCCTGCGGAAAATCCAGGTGTGCCTTTTTCAATCGCAAAAGCAGTGATATTATTTTTGGATCGTGGTTCTCCTGTGCGACAAAGCACTACGGCTACATCGCCACTTTTACCATGCGTGATCCAGTTTTTGGTACCATTTATAATCCATCCGTCTCCATCCTTAATAGCTACACATTTCATATTACCTGCATCAGAACCTGTATTGGCTTCTGTAAGACCCCAAGCACCTATCCACTCACCACTTGCTAATTTGGGTATGTATTTCTCTTTGATTTCTTTACTGCCGAATTTATAAATATGATTGGTGCAAAGCGAGTTGTGTGCTGCAACTGATAATCCAATAGAACCGCACACTTTCGCAATTTCACTTACTACCGTGATGTATTCATAGTAAGTTAAGCCCGAACCTCCCAATTCAGTTGGAATTAAAACACCCATTAACCCCAACTCGCCGAGCTTACGAAAAACTTCAATTGGAAATTCTTGCGATTCATCCCATTCCATCATCTTCGGACGAATATTCTTATCGGCAAAATCCTTAATCATATCAGCAATTTGATGCTGCATTTCTGTGGGTGCAAAATTCATATACGGCAAAATTTATAAACTTAAATAGGGTACAATTTTACGAAACTTTTGCTCATTTATCAAGGGTATTTCTTTTAGCTGATTGAGATTATCTATTTTGTAGTTATGTGCTTTCCGATATTCTACAATCGATTGCGCAATTTCCCCTCGTAAATACGGATGCGCATTAAGTTCGTAAAAGGTAGCTTCTTGCAATGAATATCTTTTTAAATTTTTTGTGCTTACACTGATTGAACTTTGAATTAATTGATAGGTTTCATCTGTAACTCCATAAACTTCTTTCAATTGTAATTTGTTTGAGAAGCCTCCCAAGCTATTTCTATATTGAACAATATTGCTTGCCAATTTACTTCCTATGCCTTTCAATTGAATTAAGGCGCTTGTATCAGCCTCGTTAAGCTCAATTATCATTTGAAGTTGAGCCGTTTTTGCATATGATGTGCTGATTGATTTAATATCAATATAAGATTCGAGTTGTTTGTACAAACCTTCGGGCAGATTATACATACGTTTCAAACTCGCTGAATTGTAAAATTTACCTCCTTTATTTCTATAATTTAAAATTGTTCTAACGATGTGCACGGGTAGCTGCATACTTGCAAAACCAGCACTATCTAAGGTGTTAGGGTCAAACTTGAAAGGTCGCAATTTTAAAGGATCGTAATTTTTATGACTATACCCATCCTGATCGATTTTCGATTGCATTTGGATTTGCAGCTTTGCCATATCTTCCTCAACAAATGTTACTTTCGATTTTATCAAATACGGTAAAGTAAAATAAGAAATCGATAATATAATAATTGCTATGGCTAAGCACAAGGCTGCTCGCGCTTGCTTTGTAGTGAATTGAAAATACGCTTTCATAGTAGTAGGTGGCGTTCAATAAATCATTAAGTAGATTTAAAAATTCGGGGATCTAATCAAGTCAAATATTTAGGTGACATAATGAATACATTCAATTTAAAATTAGGATGATTTTTTATTTCTTTTAAACATTGTCTTGTACCAAGGTAATTTTTCCGAACCATACCCATACCCATAGCCATAGCCATACCCATACCCATAGCCATAG
>JBIIJE010000004.1:0-54910 GCA_044234005.1 Chitinophagaceae bacterium
TGGTGAATGTTGTAGTAATGGGTAGGGTTTTGTTGGGTAGATATTGGACTACCATCTCCAAAGTCCCAATAATAGTTATTACCACTTGTTGGTTGTGTGATAGCTGTAAATTTTACAGTATCGAAATCACAACCCAAATTTATATCCGTGCTAAAGTCCGCACTTACACCAAAAGTTAAATCGAGGGTATCAGAAAAGGTATATGGGAAGCAGCCACCACTTGTTGCTACTTGAAATACCAAGGAATTTACAGTTACGGGTGGCGGTATTGTGATGTTAAGTCCGGAGCCTAGAAATGCACCATTAGCACCATTAAACCAATTATATAAAAAGCTGAGTGGCGTTTGAGCTCCACTAGGGCTAAAGCGCCAACCTTCATTGGTAGCATTCCATACAGTTCCGTTTCTGCCAGGTACCATAACAGCTTGAGTACCATTTGCATTTTGAATGCCTAAGTGAGCAATTCCGCCATTCCAAGCATTACACACAGGTTTATTTTCGATAAATATGTCAATCTCGTTTGTTAATTCATTTAATACAACTTGATGTCGAGCAATTAAATTATTACAAGAAAACATGGCAATATTATCGAACGAAATAACCATTTTTCTGCAAGGCGCTTGACCATTTATACCCCAAGTAATTGAAGGATTTGAACTTGAAACACTTGGATCAATATCATGATAAGGAGACATAATGCAATTGTTCATCGGTAAGGTATTAAACGGAGCCACGAAATTGTTAGGCGGACCTCCATTCCAAGAGTTCCAATTATTCGAGCCACCTACAAGGGCAGGTTGCGTGCCCACTATATCAAAACTTATTTGTCCATTTGCACCGACTACAAAAGAGTTATAAACTTGCCCATAATAACAAAAAGGGAAAGGCAAAGGCACAATCCCACTCCAACAATCATCGATATTAGCTAAAATACTATTGGGATTATTCCAGGGTTCAGGTGTATAAGGTACTGCGGCTACTGTATAGTCGTCTGTATTGTTCGGCTGCGGAAAACTTGTTGCTGCGGTTACCGAAAGTGTCGAATCACAAGGAAATACCCCATTAATCGTGCCTGAAAAAGTTATGGTGGCGCAGGGTTGCGCATAAATAAAATGAGGAATACTAAGTAGGATAAACAACCCGAGAAGAAAAGTAAATTTCTGCATATGTATGTATTGCATTAAAATTATTAAATAACAGCGTAGATATTTGTGTATAAGTTCTGAAAAAAGACGCCAAACCAAGTCAAATGGTTGGCGAACAAAGTCAAATATAATGCGCAAAACACAAAATAAATTGAAAACAAACAAAAAAGACGCTATTAAGCGTCTTTCATGATGTTATTTATCTTTGACAACTAGGATATTGCTAATTCGTAACGTTTGTTTACTTCTTCCCAATTTACCACATTCCAAAATGCTTGTATATAATCTGCACGTCGGTTTTGATAATGTAAATAATAGGCATGCTCCCACACATCCATACCTAAAATGGGAGTTCCAGGACATTCGGAGATATCCATCAAAGGATTATCTTGATTTGGTGATGAGCAAACGCATAATGTTTTATCAGCCTTTACACAAAGCCAAGCCCAACCACTTCCAAAACGAGTCATTCCAGCATTGGCAAACGCTTCTTTAAATTTATCGAAGCCTCCCAGTTGTGAATCAATAGCTGAGGCTAAATTTCCGGTAGGATTTTCTCCACCATTAGGTGAAATAATTTGCCAAAACAAACTATGATTGTAATGACCTCCACCATTATTTCGAACGGCGGGCGGTAATTGGCTTATGTTTGACATTAATTCCTCTAGCGATTTTGAAGCGTGTTCGGTATCTGCTAAGGCTTTATTTAAATTATCTACATAGGCTTGATGGTGTTTTCCATGATGAATTTGCATGGTAGTTGTATCAAAATGAGGCTCAAGTGCATTGTGTTCATAGCCTAATACTGGAAGTGTAAATGACATAAAAAATTTGTTTGATGTTTTTAAAATTGTGGAATGCAAATTTAACCAAACATATTCAGCTAGCCATCAACAATAAATAGATTTTAAATTTTACAAATAAATAGATCAAATAATTTAACTTCAAGTGATTTCAATTTTTCAAAGATTGTATCTTCGGCAAATAGTGTTATGGCCATTTTATAATAAGGAAGCTATCGAAGCAGGTTGCGATGAAGCAGGCAGAGGTTGCATTGCGGGACCCGTTTGCGCTGCCGCAGTTATCTTACCATCAAATTTTTTTCATTCTTTACTTAACGATTCCAAAAAAATGAGTGAGCATGATAGAATGGAATTAAGACCCATTATTGAAAAGGAAGCATTAGCGTTTGGAGTTGCTTTTGTGAGTCATGCTGAAATTGATAAAATAAATATTTTACAGGCCTCTTTTTTGGCTATGCATCAGGCACTTGATAAATTAAAAATTAAGCCAACACAATTATTAATTGATGGTAATCGTTTTAAACCTTATAAAGAAATTGACCATCATTGTATTGTAAAAGGAGATAGTAAGTTTGCTAGTATTGCAGCGGCAAGTGTATTGGCAAAAACCTATCGAGATGAATGGATGCAAAATTTAGACCACGAATATCCTAATTACAATTGGAAACAAAATAAAGGTTATCCTACCATTCAACATCGGAATGCAATAAGAGAATTTGGGTTAAGCCCATATCATCGTTTGTCATTTGCTTGTTTGCCCGCACAATTAGAGTTAGAATTTGAATAATTTTGGCTTCAATGCATCTTATTTTATGGGTTTGTAAAGGCAACATTATAGCTTGGTTCATGAAACTCAATTATTCTTTGTAATAAACCGACATTTTATATCGCTTGTGGTTTGTAGACCATTTTCCATGTACTATTTTTTTTTCAGTCACCAAAACCATTTCATTACCTTGGGTTGCATCTTCAACAAGTTCATAAATTTTTTGTAACCCATATTTTGGCGATACTTTATAACTTTCTGTGATGTGCCAACAACAACCAGATTTATTAAAAGTTCGTAATTGTTTTTTGATTTTGTCAACCGTAAACATACCTAAATTTTTACTCGCTAATTTTGTCAATGCCTTGCTTGCCACGAATTTCTTCTTTGTGATGTTATATACGTAAATATCATATGACGGACCTCCATAAGCACTCTCATTTCCATTTCGAATTGCAACATCTTCAGTACCATCGAAATTGAAATCATCGAATATTATAGGGCTTTGCTCATCATACAATTCCATATGTGTAGAAACTTGTTGCTCGCTCGTAAGCGTGAGGAAAAGATTGGGAGAAGCAATTTGTTGAAAAAGGATTTTACTATTCTTCCTGAATAATTCGATACTCGCTTTGCCAAAACAGTTTTCTGATTGGCAACTATCAACCTTAATTATGGCGTCATAATTTTTCGAAATAGTACGCAATAAAAATTCACGAGACATTGAATTCTTAACGACTAAAAAAGAACTCATGAGTAAAAAAATAGACCTATGCACAATTTATTTTATTAACTCGACCTTGATGACGACCGCCTTCAAAGTCTGTATGTATGAATGTTACAACCATTTCAATGGCTTCATTATTCGTAATAAAACGAGCTGGCAAACAAATAATATTTGCATCATTATGCTGTCGAGCAAGTGAAGCTATTTCGTTTTTCCAACATAAAGCTGCCCTTATGCCAGCATGTTTGTTAGCGGTTATAGCTACACCATTGGCACTACCACATATTAATATACCGAATGAGGCATCGTGCTTTTCAATCGCTTCTGCAACAGGGTGTGCATAATCGGGGTAATCGACACTTTCGGTGTTATAAGTGCCTTTATCTAATAACTGAATACCCTTTTCCCCCAAATATTTTTTTAATATTTCTTTCAATTCAAAGCCGGCGTGATCAGACCCAATGGCTATTATTTGCATATTGTTTTATTTAAGAGTTACAATCTCAGTTCCTATTTTGTTGCCCATATGGTATAACTCAACCTTGTAGTTCCCTGGGGCAAAATTTTCTAAGGGTTTCCAATCCGAAATAACCCCTTTTACCTTTTCACCTTTCTTATAGGGAACAATTTTTGTGGCTGTAAACGTTTTTTCAGCACCATCTGCTAAGCTAAATTGACCACCACTGCTAGAACTTGCTATTTTCCCCCCTGGATCGGTAACACATATATAAATCATTTTTTCACCACTTTCACTAATTCTATTTTCGTCTAAATCAAATGTCATACGCATCAAATCTGCTTTGCGTGCTCTAGCGGTTTCTTGTTCTTTTGATTTGCCCAGTAAATTCTTTTTTAAATTAATGGCTTCGAGTCTAAAATTTGATGCATGCAAAATAGATGCAGTTTCAACTGTTTTTTCTAAATTATTTTCAAGCTGCTTTTTTTCCTCTTTTAAATTTTCTTTTTCTTGACTTGATGCTTCATTTTGTTTAGTAAGTATTTGTTTGTCTTCCGTGAGCTGACGCTTATCCTCTGTCAACTGAATATTCTCTTTTTTTAAGGCTACAATTTGCTCTTGAAATGAACTAAGTTTTTTATTCAAGTCTCCAATCATTTTAGCAGCTTCTTGTAATTGAGCTTCGGTAGCCTTGTCATTTTGTAAAATGGTTTTAATTTTTTCTTTGAGTTGCTCTACTTCGTCGTTTTTCGAGCTTAACAAACTATCCATTTGAACACTTTCTCCTTTCATTTTATCAAGTCTTGCCAAGGCTGCATTGTACTCAGTTTCAACACTAGCTTTATCATTTAATACCGTACTCACTTGATCGCTTAATTCATCATTTTTATCATTCGATTTATTTCTATCCAGAAACAAATACACAGCTATACCTCCTAAAACAAGTATTAGCGGAATATATATCCATGTGGGGTTAAATTTTTTTTCAGGCGTAGTTTCCATGGTGTTCTAATTTATTTTCAAAGGTAAACATATATATTTGTTTGTGTAAGACACAGCAACACTAAACTTTTCATATTATTTTAGCCAACTTAAGAATTTTCGATTAAAATGATTAAACCCGAACAATTACTACTGATAGACATTGAAACCGTACCACTTTATAAAAGCTACGATGAATTGCCAGACAAATTAAAACCTTTATGGGATAAAAAGTCGTTGCAAATTAACCCAGATGAAAGTAATACGGCAAATATGTTTAGTGAAAGAGCGGGTATTTATGCAGAGTTTGGTAAAATTATCTGCATTAGTTTGGGATATTTAATCAAAAAAGAAAGTAATTATCAGCTAAAAGTAAAAACCTTAGCAAGCAATGACGAAAAGGAATTATTAAAAGACTTTATACAAATATGTAATAAATTTTTTACCCAAGCCACTATGCAATTTTGCGGACATAATATTCGAGAATTTGACATCCCATACATTTGCCGTAGAACACTCATTAATCGTTTAGATTTACCCAATATTTTATTGGATTTACAACAGAAAAAACCTTGGGAAAACCCTATGTTAGATACGCTTCAGTTTTGGAAATTCGGGGAATATAAAAATTTTGTGTCGGTTGATTTATTAGCTACTATTTTGGAAATTGAAAGCCCTAAGTATGATATAAACGGAAGCGATGTGGCACGTGTATATTGGCAAGAGAATGATTTGGATAGAATTAAAAATTATTGCAATCGCGATATAGTGACTGTAGCGCAAATACTCATGCGGCTGATAGGTAAACCTCTACTAGCAGAAGACTCAATTGTAATGACAAATTAGGAGGAAAGAAGATAAATGAAAGAAGTACAAGAAATTATTAGTCATATAAAGAATGGGAAAGTACAATCAATTTATGTTTTAGATGGAGAAGAACCTTACTATATAGATTTAATTACACATGTATTTGAGCAGGATTTCTTGCCAATTCAAGACAAAGATTTTAATCAAAGTGTTTTTTATGGTAAGGACGCGGAATGGAGTTCAGTAGTAAACGAATGTCGAAGTTATCCTGCATTTGCAGCAAAGCGATTGGTAATACTCAAAGAAGCTGCGCAAATGAAAGATTTTGCCAAGCTAGAGAGTTATATGCAAAGCCCCTCAGAAACTACAATACTTGTGATAGCGCATAAATATAAAAAGGTTGACGGGAGAAGTAGCATTTTGAAAGCTATTAAGAAAAACGGGTATTATGCTACTTTCGATAAATTGCGTGATTATCAAGTAGCCGATTGGATAAGTAAATATTGTAGCGAAAATAAATTTACAATAAGTAGTTTGAATTCAGCCTTATTAGCAAATTACCTAGGCAACGATTTGCAAAAGATAGTAAATGAAATACAAAAGGTTGCAATCAATTTAAAGGACCAAGAAGAAATTAATGAAGACCTAATTGAGAAGTATATTGGTATTAGTAAAGACTATAACATCTTCCAATTTCCTACGGCATTGTTGGAGAGAAATGCTGAGAAAGCATTTAAAATTGCAAATTACTTTATGGCAAATCCAAAGGAAGCACCTCTCGTAGTAGTAACAGCGACGCTATATGGACAATTTAGTAAATTATATCAATATCATTTTGTGAAAAATTTACCTGATAAAGACATTGCAGCGCAACTTAAAATTTCACCTTACTTTGTCAAGGATTTTAAATCTGCAGCTCAGACGTTTAATTTAACTCAAACTGCTGAGGCAATTCACCTAATCCATGCTTACAACTTGAATGCGATTGGAATGAATGTGTCTAATAATTCAATATCTTTACTCAAGGAGTTAACCACTAGAATACTTCAATTATGAGGAAAGTAATAATATTGTGCATTGCTTTTATTTTGATGCTAGGTCAATTAGAAGCGAAGAAAAAAAGAAATATAAAACGTAAAAAACCACAAACAGCATTTATAGTTATAGATAGCAAATATTCTATTAAATCAAGAGGAATTGGTCCAATTGGAGCCATGTATGAGTTTGAAATTCGAACTATGCAAGAGAATATCACAATTGATTCGGTATGGTTTGGTGCTACTCCAGTTCCGTGCGATTTATACAAAGATCCAGGCGGATTTGTGATAAAGCAAACGAGTGAGAAAGGAATTTATTATATAAAAGCAAATAAAGATTTGTATAGTAGTTTTCCGCAATATTTTGATTCCACAGAAGCCTTCAAAAACTTTAAAACAAAGCATTCATTTGAAGGCATTGCAATGATTATGTATTTACAAAATGGAAAGCGTAATTATATCTCAGTGGCTGATGCGAAGTATTACAAAGTACCTTTGAGGCAGTAATTGAATGCACGAACTAAGCAAAAAACTAAATCACACTTTCTGCATTTTCAAACTGTATACCAATGGCAATTTGTTACCATGCTCTTTCGATTGAAATCGTGATGGAGATATTTCTATTGAGTTAGCTATAACATCGTAGGGCGAATAGTCAAATTCTTGAAAGTTGATTAATTTCAAATTCTTATTGAGTAAAGATTGTATTACACAACTCAAACTGTGATTCCAAGTAATAGACTTAGATTTCATGGCAGCATTTTTATCAGCGTATGTGCCGTCTTCAATTTCTACAATAGCATCACTTTTAAAATAATTATACTGAACATATTTTAAATCATTATCAAACATCCACATCGCTGGGTGAAATTCAACGAATACAAATTCACCGTTCGGCTTTAAAAACTGGGAAACAATTTCAGCCCATTTGTTAATATCTGGCAGCCAACCTATGGTACCATAGCTTGTGAAAACAATATCAAACTGTCGGTTTAAGTGTTGGGGTAAATCATATAAATTGCAACAAATAAATTCAGCATCTAAACCAATTTTGTTATTTGTTTCAATCGCCAATTCAATGGCTTTTTCAGAAAAATCGACACCAACGACTTTTGCATGCATGCGTGCCAACGATAAGCTATCTTGTCCGAAATGACATTGCAAGTGTAAAATAGATTTACCTCGAACATCATTTAATAAACTTAACTCAATTTCCTTCAAGGTATTTTTCCCTTCTATAAATTCTGCTTGATTGTAAAATTCAGAAGCGATATGAAATTCGGTTCTTTGATTCCAGGTTAATTTATTAGTTTGTATGTGATCTTGTTCCATGTTGGAAAAATAGCGAATTAAGAACGAATTCGGAATCTTCGTAAGATAAGTTTATTTTTGAGAAACTAAGTTTATTTTGAAAAAGAAAATGTCCATATATAATTCGTTCGAAGAACAAGAAAGAGATGTTGCTAATTATACTAGGAGTATAAGCGGTGAAGATCGTTGGAAAATAGCGCAAGAGCTTATAGTAAGAGTTTATCAGTTAAAGGCAATGGAGAAGCCTACTTATAAGAGAATTACATTTCGAGTTATAACATGAATATTCTACAAGAAAATCACCAACAGATTCTAGCTGCGTTAAATAAGCATAAAGTAGTTTATATGTTAGTTGGCGGTTATGCTGTTATTTATTATGGTTAAGGAAGAACAACAGGGGATTTGAATTTGTGGATTGAGCCAAGCAACACAAATAAATTATTACTTCTGAATGCTTTGGAAGACTTAGAATTTGAAGAAGATATTGATATTTTATCTCAGCAGGACTTTACCAAGGCACAAGTTTTTTAATAGGAGAAGAACCGTTTCGAATCGATTTTTTAACTAAGATGAATTTGGTTTCCTTTGACGAAGCTATAAAAAGTCGATTCGAGGAACAATAAATGAAGTTACAGTTTCTGTTATTCACCTTGATCACTTACTGCTATCAAAATTTAATACTGGAAGAATTAAAGATCAAGCAGATATTGAAGCTTTACAAAAAATAAGTAATACTTCTAAGTGATTCAAGTTGACTAAGCCACTTTCTGTTTTCTTTTTTCTGCATAGGCTAACGCAGCTTCGCGAACCCAAGCACCGTTTTCCCAAGCATCAACGCGGGCTTGTAGACGTTGTTTGTTGCATGGACCGTTGCCTTTAACTACATTCCAAAATTCCGTCCAATTAATTTCGCCAAAGTCATAATGTCCACGTGCTTCATTCCATTTCAAATGAGGATCAGGCAAGGTAACACCAAGTATGCGTGCTTGATCTACAGTGGCATCTACAAATCGTTGCCGTAATTCATCATTCGTTTGACGTTTAATTTTCCAAAGCATGCTTTTTTCGCTATTGGTGCTTTCGCTGTCTGATGGTCCAAACATCATGATTGAAGGCCACCACCATCGATTCACTGCCTCTTGCAACATTTTCTTTTGCGCTTCTGTGCCTTTGCTGAGGGCTAACAAAGATTCATATCCTTGTCGTTGATGGAAACTTTCTTCTTTACAAATTTTCACCATGGCCCTTGCATAAGGTCCATAAGAGGTTCGACAAAGCATCACTTGATTCATAATAGCAGCTCCATCTACCAACCAACCAATAGCGCCAATATCTGCCCATGTCAAAGTTGGATAATTAAATATAGAGGAGTATTTGGCTTTGCCAGTGTGTAATTGATGATAAAGTTCATCACGTGTGATACCTAATGTTTCGGCCGCAGAGTATAAGTACAAGCCATGACCTGCTTCATCTTGTACTTTTGCTATAAGTATTAGTTTACGACGCAAATTAGGAGCACGAGTTATCCAATTTCCTTCAGGCAACATGCCTACCACTTCGCTGTGTGCATGTTGCGAAATTTGTCGTATTAAAGTTTTACGATACTCCTCTGGCATCCAATCTCTAGCTTCAACTTTAATTTCAGCGTCTACTTTTTGCTGAAACAGTATTTCGGAATTTTCAATTTCCATAAGTCTTTATCAATTTAGATTCCAAATTTAGGGAAAAGCATCAATTCATACTATGGTAATTTTCGATATGCTAAAGAATAATTGTTACACAAATCCTGAGAAATGAGCAGATTTGAATGGATTATGGCATGAGAATCGGCATTTATACCTTAAGGGTTGCTCGAAAAATTGCGCTTAAATAGTTTTACGAATAAAATTACTTACATATGAAAATTTTAAATTTCTTTTTGTACTTTTTAATTACACAGATTGTAAAAGCCGATTATGATACAGTTTTTATTAACCAGCATTTGCAAACAATTGAGCGGGAAAAAGCTGAATTCAAGCTCATTCGAGAAAAAACGAATACAAATGTCGCAAAAAGTTTTTGTTACAGTCTGAACGATAAATTATTGTGGAAAGGAGAATTAAAAGGCAAAAATACTATGTTGCGAAATGGTCGTTTTGAATACTATACGGCAAACAACACGATACAATTTATTGCACACTATCAAAATGATAAATTGTTGGGCGAATATCAAGTCTTTTCAGAAGATGGTAAATATGTAAAGGAAAGCCGCAACTATTTAAGTTCACTCGGCGATTATACGTTTCATATATTTAGCAAGCACGGAAATTTCACATCTCAAACTGGTGCATATAATGCCTTAGGGCAAAAGACTGGCTTATGGCAAAATTATTTCTACAACAGCGTACAAGTAAAAAATAGTTCAAACTATAAGGAAGGGCGCAAGGATGGAGAGAGCACAGAATTTTATCCGAATGGAAACGTCAAGCGTCGAGAAATATATATTTATGGAAAGCTTAGTAGCAAACAAATGTTTGATGAACAAGGGAATAAAGTAAAGTACTATCCAACATTTACCTACCCTAGCCATAAAGAGAGCCTCTACAAACATTTATACAGAAAAACAGAGTTTTTTAAAAAAATTAGCCAAACTACAGCTTTCGAGATTTCATTTCAAGTTTCAAAAGAAGGTATAGTTTCGGATGTTAATATAGACGGTATTGAAGACCTGGCTATCAGGGTGGAGATAGAAAATGTGCTTTTGAAAATGACAAATTGGCAACCTGCTTATCAGGAAAATCAAGCAATAGATTTTATATACCGAAAAAGTTTCAAGCCTCTTGCTTTCAAAGAATAATGAATATCAGATACACTATTTGAAAACCCTATTGTAATATACTAGCGCGGGGGTTATATTTGCACAAATTTCGAATAGCATATTATGAATTGGAAAGCTTATTTCACCTCATCTATAGGTAAAAAAATCGTGATGGCCTTTTCAGGTCTATTTCTTATCTTGTTTTTAATAGTCCATGCAGGGGCTAATAGCTGCATTTTTTTAAATGACAATGGCGCCACTTACAATGAAGTTGCACATTTTTTAAGTCATAATTGGATTATTCGGTTTTTAGAGATTGGTCTATTTGTTGGTATTATTGCTCATGTGGTTCAAGGTCTTATGCTTTGGCGGGAGAATAATGCCAAGCGACCTGTAAAATATGCTGTGAATGCTGGAAATGCTACAAGCACATGGTACAGTCGAAGCATGGGTTTATTAGGCACACTCATTTTAATTTTTTTGGTAGTTCATTTATCGCATTTTTGGTTTGGTACAAAAGTAGCCTTATACAGTGGTGGTAACACTGAGCATAATTTATACGAAGAAATGAGAAATGCATTCAGTAAAGAATGGGTCATCATCGTATATATTTTAGGTGTTATTTCATTAGGATGGCACTTAATACATGGTTTTACAAGTGCATTTCAAACATTGGGTGTTAATAGCCCGAAATTTAATGGACTAATAAGAAATCTTGGCTATGTATATACTTTCATTATTTGTATTGCATTTATTTTAATGCCTTTGGCTTATTATTTCGAGTGGTTAAATTAATTTTATTTCACGCAAAGTCGCAAAGGAAAAGAGACGAAACATGAGGATGATTAACAATATTGTGGATATTACAGAAAATGAAATAGCATCTATTGTTGTTGACAAATCTTTTACGATTCATAAGAAGTTTGGTCAAGGGTTGATTGAGCGTATTTATGAGGGCGTTTTGATATATGATTTAGCATGCAGGGAAATCTTTCTTCAGAGGCAAAAGACTATTGAAGTAGTAAATGATGTTGTAATAATAGACAAAGATTTTAATGCGGATATTATTGTTGAAAACAAGGTAATTATAGCATTAAAAACGGTTGAAAGTATTTTACGAGTGTACCCAAAACAACTTTTAACTTATTTGAAATTAACTGAAATGAAACTTGGACTCTTAGTTAATTTCGAAGTTGATTTAATTAAAAATGGAATACAAAGAATTGTAAATAATTTATTAGCAATAATATCGCTTTGCGTCTTAAATACTAGGCGTCTTTGCGTGAAAATATAATATAATGAACAACAGAATACCATCAGGCGAATTATCACAAAAGTGGAGTACTTATAAAAGTACTTGTAAACTTGTAAACCCTGCTAACAAACGTAGCATCGACATTATTGTCGTAGGAACTGGCTTGGCAGGGGCATCTGCAGCAGCAACCTTAGCAGAGCTTGGCTATAGTGTAAAAACATTTTGTTTCCAAGATAGCGGAAGACGCGCTCACTCAATTGCAGCGCAAGGTGGCATTAATGCTGCCAA
This sequence comes from Chitinophagaceae bacterium, assembly GCA_044234005.1. Lineage (GTDB taxonomy): Bacteria > Bacteroidota > Bacteroidia > Chitinophagales > Chitinophagaceae > OLB11. The sequence goes on from JBIIJE010000004.1 coordinate 12,375, forward strand.
AAATTATCAAAATGATGGAGATAGCGTTTATCGTTTGTTTTATGATACTATTAAAGGGGGTGATTACAGAGCTCGAGAAGCTAATGTACATCGCCTTGCAGAAGTAAGTTCTAATATCATTGACCAATGCGTGGCACAAGGTGTTCCATTCGCAAGAGAGTATGGTGGTCTTTTAAGTAATCGCTCGTTTGGCGGAACGCAAGTACAACGTACTTTTTATGCAGCAGGACAAACTGGGCAACAGCTTTTATTAGGGGCTTATTCTGCCCAAATGCGTCAAGTGTCGTTAGGAAAAATTAAAGAGTACAATCGACATGAAATGTTGGATGTAGTAACTATAGATGGAAAAGCAAGAGGTATCATAGCTCGTAATTTGGTGACTGGAGAAATTGAACGACATGGAGCACATGCTGTTTTACTTTGCACAGGAGGTTATGGAAATGTATTTTTCTTATCAACCAATGCAATGGGAAGCAATGTAACGGCTGCATGGAAAGCGCACAAGAAAGGGGCCTATTTTAGCAACCCTTGCTTTACACAAATACACCCAACCTGTATTCCGGTAAGTGGTGATCATCAAAGCAAACTAACCCTCATGTCTGAATCTTTGCGAAATGATGGTCGAATTTGGGTGCCTAAAAAACAAGGCGATACAAGAAAAGCTACTGATATTCCAGAAGAAGAAAGAGATTATTACTTGGAACGACGTTACCCTGCATTCGGAAATTTAGTACCTCGTGATGTAGCATCTCGGGCTGCTAAAGAGCGTTGCGACGCAGGTTATGGAGTGGGTGCAAGCAAAATGGCTGTTTATTTAGATTACGCAAGTGCTATTGAGCGTTACGGGAAAACAGAAGCTACGAAAACAGGTAAGCCGAATGCATCTAAGGAGGAAATTATCAGCATGGGAAAACAAGTAGTAAAAGAAAAATACGGAAACTTGTTTGATATGTATGCAAAGATTACTGGCGAGGACCCCTACACGGTGCCAATGCGTATTTATCCGGCGGTACACTATACAATGGGCGGACTTTGGGTAGATTATGAATTGATGACAAATGTGCCAGGATTATATGCCTTAGGTGAAGCGAACTTTAGCGATCATGGCGCCAATCGTTTGGGTGCAAGTGCATTGATGCAAGGTTTAGCAGATGGTTATTTTGTAATTCCTTATACAATAGGTAATTATTTGGCAGATGAAATTAGTACCCCAAAAATTGATACTAAGCAAGCAGCATTCGATGATGCAGAGAAAGCGGTTAAGGATAGAATCAATCATTTTATGAATGTAAAGGGCACAAAACCTGTTGATTATTTCCATAAAAAATTAGGTAAAATAATGTGGGATGAATGCGGTATGTCACGAAGTGAAAAAGGTTTGAAAAAGGCAATTGAAGATATCCAAGCATTGAAAAAGGAATTTTGGAGCAATGTCATCGTACCAGGTTCAGCCGATAGTTTCAATCCCGAATTAGATAAAGCAGGCCGCGTGGCTGATTTTATAGAACTTGGCGAATTGATGTGCAAAGATGCATTAGATAGAGAGGAAAGCTGCGGAGGACATTTTCGAGAAGAACATCAGACCGAAGATGGCGAAGCATTGCGTCATGATGATAAATATATGTATGTAGCTTGTTGGGAGAATAAAGGCGATGCAGGATGGGACTTACATAAAGAAGATTTGAATTATGAAGTGATTAAACCAAGTCAACGAAACTATAAATAGAAAATAGAACACGGATTTAAATGATTATACAGATTTACGCTGAAATCTTTTGAATTAATCAAACCAATTACGAAAAACATGAAATACAATTGATTAACTATCTCAAAGCAACAAACAAAGAAGTTGGTTTATTATTTAATTTTGGAAAATCAGCGCAGTTCAAAAGAAAAATATTTGATAACAATTTAAAAAAATGACAACACAAAATATCGCTGAAAATCTGTTGAATCAGTGATATCCGTGTTCAAAAAATAAAGTATGGAACATAAAAGTATCAATCTAAATCTTAAAGTATGGCGTCAGCAAAATGGTCAATCTGCTGGGAAATTTGAAACCTACAAAGCTGAAAATATTTCAACCGAAATGTCTTTCCTAGAGATGTTTGATGTATTGAACGACAAACTCATCCTAGAAGGACAAGATCCTATTGCATTCGATCACGATTGCCGCGAAGGTATTTGTGGTATGTGTAGTATGTATATCAATGGTCGAGCACATGGCCCATGGCAGGGAACAACAACTTGTCAATTGCACATGCGTGCCTTTAAAGATGGTGAAACCATTACTGTTGAGCCTTGGCGCGCGCAGGCATTTCCAGTCATTAAAGATTTAGTTGTTAACAGAAGTGCATTCGATCGAATACAACAAGCTGGAGGATATATAAGTGTAAATACAGGAAATGCACAAGACGGAAATTCTTTGCCAGTGGACAAAGATAAAGCTGATGCAGCATTTGCAGCTGCAGCATGTATTGGATGCGGAGCTTGTGTAGCAGCTTGCAAAAATTCAAGCGCCATGTTATTTACCTCAGCCAAAGTATCGCAATATGCATTATTACCACAAGGAGAACCTGAACGAAAATCGCGTGTATTGAATATGGTTGCACAAATGGATAAAGAAGGCTTTGGTGCTTGTACTAACACAGGCGCTTGCGAGGCAGAATGTCCTAAAGAGATTTCGATTTCAAATATTGCTCGATTGAACAGAGAGTACTTAAGTGCACAACTGAGTTTGTAATCAGTTAAAAATTGTTTCTGCCTTTAAAATACTTTCTGGTTTACCCACGTCAAGAAAGTGGGTTCCCGAGTGGTCATAGCCCTTTATGACATGCTTTTTACATAGATCCAAATATACATCCACCATTGAAAATTTACCTACTTGGCTTATATGTTGGAAAATGATTGAATTAATTATGTGAATACCACTAAAAGCAAATTCAGTGTAATTGTCCGCAGACAAGGAAATCTTTTCTTCCTGCTTTTGCTTGTTACGCCAACCGCAAAGTTGTAAATCATCATTGAAAAGAAAGCATCGTGCACTTTCACGACGACTAATAGCTAATGTAGCTATCGCTTTCGATGAAGTATGTTTTTGCAACATTTCTTGCAAATTCATATCCGTAAGTATATCAACATTCATTAATACAAAGCTTTCGTTGGGCTCAAAGAACCATTTTGCTTTCAGCAAGCCCCCACCCGTCTCAAGTACCTCCTGAGTTTCATCAGAAATTTGAATGTCAATATTGAAATTATTATTTTCTTGTAAAAATGAAATTATTTGATCTGCAAAATGATGAACATTGATAATTATTTTGTCTACCTTAAATTGTTGGAGATATTCGATATTACGTTGTAAAATGGTTTTGCCATTTACTACAGCCAATGCCTTAGGATGATGATCAGTAAAGGGCTTTAAGCGCGTACCCAAACCTGCAGCAAGTATCATTGCTTTCATGATCGTATTTTTATAGATTATTTTTTAACCAATTGTAATCTTTTCACTTTCACGGTTTCGATGCGTGTTTCTGAAACCATCAGCATCACAAATTCATAATCACCAATTATGATTCTTTCTTTCACGGTAGGGATTGATTCATGGTTTTCGATAATATAGCCCGATAGCGTCTCCGCATCATCAACGGGTAAATTCAAATTATATTTTTCGTTGATATAATCGATTTCTAGGCGTCCCGAAAAGATATACTCATTTACAGAGATTTGCTTATTAACATACTCCTCCTCGTCATACTCATCTTGAATTTCACCAAATATTTCTTCTAAGACATCTTCCATGCTTACAATACCTGCGGTGCCTCCAAATTCATCTATGACCCATGCAATACTTTTACGCTCCTTGGTAAATTGATTGAGTAGATCTAAGGCGTTCATAGCTTCAGGAACCGCCGATATAGAGTGCAATACCGACTGAATGTCCTTCGGATTTTTCAGCGCATCGATATGATGCAAATACCCGATAATATTATCGATTGAGTCTTGATAAACAATCAGCTTGGATCTTTTCGTATCGATAAATATTTGGCGCACTTCTTCCATAGAGGTATTTACACTTACCGATTCAATTTCATTTCTCGGAATCAGACATTCGCGAATTTTTACTTGCGAAAGATATAATGCATTTTGAAAAAGAGCTGTATTTACATCTTGTGAATCATCATCATGCCCAGTTCTCATTTGTTTTACGAACTGTTCTAAATCTATCCGAGAGTAGATCGTTTTTTCTTCATTGATACGAACATTGAAAAGGTACTTTAAAATAAATTCTGAAATTCGAACAAATAAATTAGCAATAGGATATAATAAGAAGTAGCAAATCTGAATAGGAATGGTTAAAAAGACGAGGATAGACTCTGGCTTTGAACGAAAAATAGCTTTAGGAATAAACTCGCCAATTACCAATACCACAAGTGTAGCTATAATTGTGTCCACAAACAACCGTAAATATTCGTTATGTGGAAAATGTATCGCATCGAACATTTGCTCAGTAATTTGTGTCATAAGCAAACCATAAATGACCAAGAAAATGTTGATACCCACGAGACTGGTTCCTATAAATGTAGCAGGGTTCTCCATGAAGCCAAATAATACTTTACCCGCATATGAACCTTGCTTTCGCCTTAGTTCAATATTTAATTTATTTGTTGAAACAAATGCGATTTCTACACCCGAAAAAAATCCAATGAGTAAAAGGCTAATTAAAATGTAAACAATGGTACTTAACATAGGTTGTAAAATTAACTATTTAAAAATTGTTGTATGAGGGTTTCGACTTCCTTACAAGCTTGCTCTAGCTTATCATTGATTACGATATGATTGAATCGATGTGCAAACGTAATCTCTTCGGTGGCTTTATCTACTCGTTCTTTCAATGATTCTTCCGTTTCAGAACCTCTGTTTTTTAAGCGTTCCGTTAGTATTTCAAGAGAAGGAGCTTGTATAAAAATACTGAGCGCATTCAATTGGTAGTGTCGCATCAAACGAAGTGCACCTTGCACATCTATATCAACTAAGGGAGTTTGTTGTAAATTCCAAATTCGATTAAGCTCAGATTTAAGGGTACCATAATATTTACCTTCATAAACCATTTCAAATTCGGCAAACTCATGCGCAGCAATTTTATGTGTAAATTCTTCGAGATTAATAAAATAATAATTGACTCCATGTATTTCATTTTTACGAGGGGTTCGCGTACAAGCACTAACACTGAATGCCAATTGTGGCATAGTTTTCAGAATATGTTGCACAATGGTGGTTTTGCCAGAGCCAGAAGGAGCTGTAATAATTATTAAGCGCTGCGTGAAATGATCAGACAAGACTTACTTTTTTTTGAGTAGTTTTTTCAAATCTTCTTCACAATCTTCAGCTCGGTTGTATTTGCCTATAATTATTCCATTTGCATCAATTAAAAAGCATTGAGGTACATATTGAACACCATATTCAGCGGCAGCAGCACTTTGCCATCCTCCTAAGTCGCTCATGTGATAAGGCCAAGTTAATTTGTCTTTAGCGATGGCATCTAACCACGGTTGTTTGGTTTTATCTAAAGAAACACTTAAAATGCTAAATCCCTTTTTAGCACTTTTATATTTTTTACTCGAATAGTTGTCATAAAATTTTACTAAGCCTGGGTTCGACATTCGACATGGACCACACCAAGATGCCCAAAAGTCGATAAGTAAAATACGACCTTTGTTTATTTCCGAAAGTTTAAGAATGCTTCCATCGGGGGCTTCATAGGCCAATTCGGGAGCCTTTTGCCCAACTTCCATTTTGGTATTGCTATATTGAGCATTCGCAAACAAATGAAGGAATGTGCATGCAAATACAAAAAATAATTTTTTCATGATATTTATTATATGATTTTGAGAGACCAAAGGTAAATGAAAAATTGAGAATAAAAGCCCTTGCTTAAGTATTGAAGCTTAAATTACAATTTCAATAAACCGTATTTAAGAATACAGTATAGAGCCCGAAATCCATCTTTCCAGCCTATTTTTTTTCCTTCTTCATAAGTTCTACCATAGTAAGAAATACCTACTTCATAAATGCGAATTTTAGGGATGCGCGAAATTTTAGCAGTAACCTCAGGCTCAAAACCGAAGCGTTTTTCTGTCAATGAAATTCCTTGAATGATAGACGTACGGAATAGTTTGTAACAAGTTTCCATGTCTGTTAAATTCAAGTTGGTGAACATATTAGAGGCTAAGGTAAGAAACCGGTTTCCAATGGTATGCCAGAAGAATAAAATCCGGTGTGGTTTTCCTCCCATAAATCGAGAGCCATATACAACATCAGCAAAGCCTTCGAGCATGGGTTTTAATAAAAAATTATATTCATTAGGGTCATATTCTAAATCAGCATCTTGAATGATAAGATAATCGCCTGTTGCTTTAGAGATGCCAGTATGAAGTGCAGCTCCTTTGCCTTTATTCATCTCATGTTTATAGTAGGTAATAGATAACTCTGGGTTTTGAGAGATATAATTCATGATCGCTTCTTCCGTATTATCTTTCGAAAAGTCGTTCACAATGATTACTTCTTTTCGAATATCCTGAATGAGTTCCACCATTTTTACCTTATTCAGAATATGATGTATAGTGGTACCTTCATTATAGGCTGGAATGATAATAGAAAGCTTAATCATGTGTGCCAAATGTAAGATTGAAATATGAAAAAAAGTCGAAATATTTAACTATAAAAGCTCCTATTTTCTTTGTACCAATCAAAAGCTATTTTAAGACCTTCTTGCACAGAAATGTTAGGTTGATACTGTAAAAGTTTTTTTGCTTTATCAATATTCGCTAAACTGTGTGGTATATCTCCTTTACGAAAAGGACCAAACTGAGGCTCTAGACTTGAACCTGCCATATTTTTGATATAATTATATAATTGCAAGAGGGTTGTGCTTTCGCCAAAGGCTGTATTGTAAACCTGATTAACAGCTTCCGCGTTTTCGGTAAACAAAGCTTTTAAATTTGCTTGAACCACATTCTGAACGAAAGTAAAATCGCGGCTATATGAGCCATCACCATTCATAGTAGGTGCTATGTTATTTAATACTGCATCCATAAATAACGGAATTACAGCAGCGTATGCACCTTGAGGGCTTTGATGAGGGCCAAATACGTTGAAGTATCGCAACCCAATAAATTCCATATCATACGTTTTTGCGAACACATCAGCATATAACTCCATTACATATTTAGTGATTGCATAAGGGGACAAAGGCCTTCCAATAGTATCCTCCACTTTAGGTAAAGTTTCACTATCTCCATAAGTGGATGATGAAGCTGCGTAAACAATGCGTTTTATGCCAGCTTCTTTCGCGGCCACGAAAATATTGAGAGAGCCATTGATATTGGTATTGTTGCTATTGATGGGATCAATAATGCTGCGAGGTACAGAACCCAATGCAGCTTGATGGCAAACAAATTGCATATCTTTCATGGCAATTTGGCAAGTTGCAAAATCTGTGATATCTCCTTCGATAAGTTCAAATTTTGGATGATTGTAATGCTTTTGAATATTTTGACGATATCCTGTACAAAAATTATCTAGCACCCGAACTGCGGAAAACCTTTCATCTTCTAAAAATGCAGTCAGCAAATTTGAACCTATAAAACCAGCACCACCTGTAAGTAGAATCTTCATAAATGTGTTTAAGAAAGCGACAAAATTAGCTTTAAATACTCTTCTACAATTATTTTTTCATCGTATTTATCCTCAACAAGTTTTCGACCATACAAACCCATCTTATTTCTTTCTTCCAAGGAAAGCGACAATATTCGATTCATTTGTTCAAATAGATGTTGACTAGATCCAACTTTTACTACGAAACCATTTTTTCCGTCTTCAGTAATATCAATACATCCAGGAGCATCGCTGGTAATAAAAAGTTTTTTCATTGCCATGGCTTCAAGAATTACACGAGGCATACCTTCTCGATAGGAAGGCAACACTACCGCATCGGATTGTTCGATAAAAGGAATTACGTTTTGTTGATGATTAAAAAAATGCAGACTCGTATTATTTAAAAGCCATTCATTCAGTTGAGTTTCTGAAACAGCACTTGGATTGCCAAGATCCATAGCGCCAACTAAATGAAATTGAACTGTTGCGTATTTATCAGAAATCAGCTTTGCGGCATCAATAAATTCGCGAATGCCTTTATCAAATAATAAGCGACCCACAAAAAGAAACGTAAATTTTTCATGCACATCACTTGATGATGATGGCTGATATTTTTCAATATTAATTCCAGAGCCTAAAATAATTTTAGTTTTATGAGGAGCAACCAGATTTTGTTCGATAAACAGATTTTGGTCAGAAGTATTTTGGAATACAGCATAGCTAGCTGCACGTAAACCTAGCTTGAAAAGGGACTTAGCTAAGGTATTAGCAAAACTATTTTTTAAGAAAACGTAACCCAAACCAGTAATGTTAGAAATATTTTTTGTTTTTAATAGGATAGTTGCTAGGGCTCCATAAATATTAGGTTTAATAGTATAAGTAAGTGAAACATCTATATTTTCTTGCTTATAAATTTTTCGAATTTCAAGCATGAGCTTGAAGTCGGAAAATGGATTGTATCCTTTGCGGGACATGTGCTGAAGTGGAAAAAATTGAGCTTTTGTGGCTTTCTTAATTTTTACGTTATACTCATCTGGGGGTGAAATATAAATGACTCGATGTCCGCATTTTTCTAGATACAATATCAAACCCAATCTAAAATTGTAAATGTTAAAAGAAGTGTTTGAAATTATTGCAATGTTCATTCAGATAGCAAAGAAATGATAAAATTAGACAGATTGTTTGTAAAATTCGAGAGGCTGATTTTAAAATATTTAGGAATTAATTAAATATCAAGAGAGAGAATTAGACTCGTATATACTTGTGACGAGTTGATTTTTTATTTAAACAGAATTACCCTTAAATTGAACCTCAATTTTGCCATTGGAGTTCTCATCGGGAGTTGAACCCACATTTTGCAGTTGAAAACGCAAACTGCAAAATCTCGGTTGAAACGTCCTACTTCTAAGACATTCAGCACATGTTTTAAATCTTACATTAGCTTGATATTCTCACTTCTGGAAAATAGTTCCAAATCCTAAACCGCTTTGACATTTATCTTTAAGGACGAAATTGATCTCAAGATGAAGGTTAAATTGCAGGATGATTTCCATGAATTAGAACAATTTGTTTTATTGAGCTTAGTCAGTATACTTTTGTAGTTATATTTATATTTTATTGAAAATACAATAAAGTTTAAGTTCAAACCGTGTAAAAGATTATGAGAATTAGTGTTTTGTTTTTTTTCACCCTCCTTTTGTTGAACATATTGAGTGCAGAAGGACAGGTTCGGAGGAAGATATTTGATTTAAAGAAGAATTTTGGCGCCAAAGGTAACGGTATTGTCAATGATCAAATGGCATTTGAAGCTGCAGCAAAAGTAATCAATAAATTAGGCGGGAATTGTATTTTGATAATACCTCGTGGAAATTATAAAGTAGGTCACCAGGCAAAGAATGATGACCAAGAATTGTTACATGGAGTGCCACCTATCGAGCTTATTAATTGCAACAACGTTGAAATTTTTGGGAGAGGCGCTACCATAAAGTTTACTGATGGATTATACTTTGGAACATTTAGTAGCACATTGAGTAAAATCGAGAATCAAAAAATGCCATTTTATACTAGAGCAAACGCTACGTCTACAGGTTCAATTTTTGATATTAGAAAGTGCAATGATATTAATATTCATGATTTGGTTTTAGATGGTAATAGCAGTAAGTATGTCATTGGGGGACCCTGGGGAGATACGGGTTACCAGTTAGCCTCTGATGGCGTTGTTGCTTTTGAAGTTAAAAGGTTTAATCTAAGGAACCTCAAATGTAGAAATTTTGGAAGAGATGGATTTATGATCGGTAATACTACGCCTGGAAAAGAACAAGAACCATCCCATCAAATTAGAATTTCAAATTGTGATTTTACTTTTAATGGAAGACAAGGGACTTCTGTGATTGGGGGTGTTGATATTGAATTTGTCGGATGCACATTTGCGAGTACTGGTCAAGGAAAGATATTTTCGGCACCTGGCGCAGGCTTGGATATAGAGGCTGAAGAAAGATTAATCAGGAAGGTAAGAATTAAACGTTGTAAATTTATGTATAATAAGGGTGTTGGATTATTGGCAGATAGTGGTGACAGTAAGGATATAGAAGCGGATGGTTGCACATTTATTGGAATTGATTGTTGGAGTATTTGGGTTAATAAACCTAAGTTTGTTGTGAAGAATTCGAATATCACGGGTTCTGTTGTTCATAGTTTTTTAGCCAATAAATTAGAAGATGCAACTGTTTATGATAATTGTTATTTTGCGGACACTCTAATAGATAACAAAAGATCATATGGAGGGTTTTTGTTAGAGATCAATGAAGCAAAAAACTTAAAAATTCTTAACTGCACATTTAATGCTAAAGATAAAAAGGCAACCTGGATTGAAGGAAGACATAGCAATTCCGTTGCGGAGCAACCCATTTTTGAAAACTGTATTTTTAATTTGGATTTAAAAAGGATAGTGGATAACGATTATATTGTTGTTGCCAGATTAATAAATTACAAAAACACTAGATTTAATATTAAGGAGAAAAAAAGTAATATGAGAGGGAGATTTTTACAAATGGCTTTTTCTAACGATTTGGGGGGTAATTCGACTAATTATTTGAGAGAGAATTAATGGATAGTATTTCATTTATTGATTGGTTCGTAGCGTTAATTTTTTCAGTTATTTTTTTCGTTATTTTCTCGATTTACTGGGAGAGAAAACTTTCGGTTGAAAAAAGAAGAAGGAATCAACTTGCATTACTATTTAAGTTTGCTGGAGCATTTATATACTGCTTCGTGCACGTTTACGTTTTTAAACAAGGAGATACGTTTCAATACTTCATTGGGGGTGTCGAACTGAAGAAACTCATATTGTTTGTTCCAGAGGAAGTATGGCACTTAATCAATTCAAGTGAGCCCTCGAAGTATGTTCTTCAAAATTTAAAAATTCAAGACTCCATTTACTTTGCAGGTAGCAATTATTTTATCTTAAAACTAGCTGCTTTTGCTTCATTACTAGGTTTTAATCTGTATGTAGTTAGTACCATTTTCTTTGCATTGTTTTCATTTTATGGAGTGATGCAACTTGTTAATTTGTTAGATAAATATTTACCCTTGAGTTATAAAAAAATAGATTTTGCCTTTATTTATATACCAACCATATTTATTTGGGGTTCCGGTTTGGCAAAAGATTCAATAGCATTAGGGTCTTTATGTCTAATGATTGCTTCTTTTTTACGGTTTTTTATATTTAAGAAAAAGCAAGTTGTTTCAATCATTCAGTTTATGATTGGCTTTTTTATTTGTGTAAATACAAAATCTTATTTGGTATATAGTTGTTTGCCTTTTTTAATTTTATGTGTTTGGCACAATTCTTATGCATCTCATCGTCTATTTTCCAAAAGGAAAATATTTGCATATTCAATTAATTTTTTGGTAATAGCTTTAGTTTACTTTTATAAAGAAGAATTAAATGAGCTTCTTTCAAATAAAGTACTTGTATTATTTGAAGATAGATTTATAATAGGTACAAAAGCTTTAGCAGAACAAAATGCAGGAAGTAAATACGATTTAGGTATGGACTTGTTTGAAATAAAAAATGCCTCACAAATGCTCAAATATGCGCCACAAGCAATTAATGTATCTTTATTTAGACCCTATGTAACTGATATGTCAAGCATTAAAATGTTATTGAATGTGACAGAGAGTTTATTGACGTTGCTATTTGCATGTTATGTAGTTATTAAGTGTAGGTTTAGAATTTTTTATGACTTATTGACTAAACCTTTTATTCTGTTTAGCTTTTGTTATTCAATTATATTTTCATTCTTCATCGGAATTTCGAGCGGAAATTTTGGAACTCTCGTGAGATATAAAGTTCCTATGATGCCTTTCTTTATTTTAGCTTTATTGTTACTTCTAGAGTACCAAAAGCAAAGAAGAAAAAAAGTTGAATTAGTTGATAAAATTCTTCATGAAACGACTGACGCAAGCACTTCTACTTAAAAAGGTCTGAACGAATTGAATACCTCTATTTGACTTCTCCTGATTATTCGCGAAATTGTAATCTAGAGGATTCAACGTACTGATTTTTTGTGTAAACGGAATATAGAATTCGTCAGTTTCGAGAATCCCTTTAACTGTATTCGGATTAATAAAATTTATACAACCGCATGCCATGGCTTCAAAAGTGCCAATGCCAGGAAAACCGCAGATTTCTTCGCCTACTATGGCAAATTTATGTTGGTTGTAGGCTTCCACAATATCTATACTAAAGTATTTTTTTTGTGAAACTTTTTTAGACTGGAATATTTTTTTCCACCAACTACTACTTGGAGCAGCCCAAGGGCTATTTAAACAAGTAATTGCATGTTTATTATTTTCTTGTTGGTCGTACAAAGTTCTTCTATTGATATGAAACGAATCTGCTTGCCAATCTTTTACAAGGAAACTAAATTGTGGATATTCTTCTATCGGGTGAAATGTGCCTGTTGAAATTATTTTATCTAATTTTTGTTCAAAAGGAACTTTGCATTGAAAACGTTCATTAATATAAAATGGGGAAAGCAGAAATTCTTGTTGATACCAAGGAAAATACTTCTGAAAAAATGGATGAGAACTAACATCGCTATCACCACACAATACAATATTAGAAATTTTATGTAATTGTTTTGAGACTTCAATCGTATTTAAATAGTAATGAGATAAATGAACAAAGGATTTATTAAACTTGTTGAGATATTGAAAAATGCGGTTGGCGTATCTAAGATTATAAAGCTGAAAGAAGAATATATTATCCTCTGGTTTAGGGTTTAATTTATCAAGCCAACGAATTTTATACTCACTATCAATTGCATTGAGCTTCTTCCATTGTTTGAGTTCAAAACTAATAATCAATTTTCTTGCAAAGACAGGAAAAATGTGAAGTAGCTTTTCGGGTATGATACCAGAGCAATTATCACTAGCTATTAGTTCTATTTGCTTTCCTTCGGTAAAAATATCAGCCAAGTAATTATACTTCTTGAGCGGTTTTCTTTTTAAGAACCTATAATAGAGGGGTTCCCATATAAAATCATCTCTATGCGGGTTAAGAATATATAATTTTTTCGGGTTCAATTATTTTAATAATTAAATGAGCGGCAAATATAATTCTAAATCTTCGGGCGTGCCAATTCCATGCATCTGCTCTTGTGAAATGGTATAAGTAATTATTTTCTTGTTGTCGTGAACTAAATAATTATAAACAGGGCAGGTATAAAATTCATTATTAACCCTATCATTTTGAACTATCATTTCAATGGCACCTTCACAAAATTCTTTTCCTTTAGCAAAAAAGTAAATGCCAACAGTAGCCAGATTGGAAATAGCTTGTTTTTCTTTTACCTCGGTTACATATCCTTCATGATTTATTTTGGCAAACGACCATTTAGGATTTAATGCATTATCTTCAAAACAAAGAATTGAGCCGTCAGCTTTTTTCGAGAAACAATCGGATAGATATTCTAAAATAGAGACATCAACAATTTGATCAGAATTTACAACCAATAATGGAATATCATTATTAATTAATTTGAAAGCACTGAGTATGGTACACGCAGTTCCTTCCGTTAATTTGTCAAGGCAAATGATGTCAACAGAATATTTAGATTTGAGATAGTCTATTACATCTTTATTATTTTCCACATGCGATTTTCTAGCCACTAAAATAAATTTAGCATTTGGAACATTTACATTTTCCATCACACGCTCTATCATAGGCTTCCCTTTTACATCAATAAACGGTTTGGGTTTTTCGAAGCCGGCATTTGCAAACCGACTGCCCTCACCCGCCATAGGTATTAGTATATTAATTTCTTGATAACTCATGATTATTCAACAATGTATTTATCATTTTTTACACTTGGTGTTTTTACTACAAATGTGATTGTGTCTTCAAGTACTTCAAAATCTGTACTTTCATTTTTATTGATTACAACAATGCTTCCCTCCTCAATAATTTGATTATTCATTTTTACTTTCCCTTTCCCAATTACTGTATATTCAATAGCCTCTTTATGATAGTGGCTTTTTTCTTTATCGCCAGCTTGATAATATTTTACTGATATTTCAAAATCAGTTCGCTCATCCAAACTAGGTTTAAAATCACCGATGAACCATCCACCTACAAAGTCTTTAATATTGTGTATTTTCATTAATTATAAAATATTTTTAGTAAGATAATCTTCAAATTCTTTAATTTTCTGTGTTGAGTATAACGATAAATATTCAGATGTTTTAATGGGATGGTGTTCAATATTTTTGCCTGATAATATGAATTGATTGAGGACGGCAGAAATATAAAAATTTCCATTAAGATTATCATGGTCCATGATGGTTTGGAAGGCATGTTTAATAAAAGACTCAAATGTTTTGAAATAATAGAACCCGGCAATGGCATTTTTACTTATAGGATTTTTTTCTGCGAATTGAACTGCTTTCATGTTATCATCTAAAACATATGACCAACGTGGATGAACTGAATTAAAAGTGAGTACAGATGCATCTAACTTATTTTTACGAAAAGACTGAATGATTTTATTCAAATCGGCTAGTATTATTTGATCTGAATTGATAATAATACATTCTTCTTTATGCGAAATTTGATCAATCGCCATTAATACCGAACATACGGACCCTGAGGTTGTATTTTTTAGATACACGATTTTAACTTTTTCGCTAAGCAGCAGCAGCGTATTGTCAATATGATACTTCGAACATATACTCTCCTGCAGAATAAAATAGATATGATTAATACCTTCTATTTTCGACAGATTTTCAATAACATATTGAATAAGTGGTTTCCCGTGAAGATCGATTAAAGGTTTGGGATATAGATACTCACTACCTTCTTGTACCTGTTCGATGTGAGCCATTGGAACAATTATATTCATGCTTATGCGAGACTTGTAATTTTTTGAGTAATAGCTTGATAGGTAACATCGTGTATATTATTTACTCTTAAAACATGAGCTCCACTGGCCTTAGCAGCTTTTACGCCATTCTCATTGTCTTCTACAACTAGACATTCAGGAGGTTTTAATTTTAAAAGCTTAATCGCTTTGATATACATTTCAGGATCTGGCTTGCCTTTTACCACATCCTGATTGGAAAGAAAAAATTCGAGGTAAGAGATTAACGAGGATTTCTCCATCATTACTTCTATGGTTTTACGAATAGAATTGCTACAAACCGCAAGACGATAACCATCATTTTTTAATTTTGACAAGGCATATTGGTGGTGAAAAATAGGTTTACATTTATTGTAAATAATTTCCATGGTGTATTGTTGCTTCAATCCATCTATAAAGGTATGCAGCCCTTTAGGAATTCTACCTTCGAGCGTCAACATTTCAAGCTTCTTTTTTGTAGGAAGACCATCGAAAGTAACTAAATGCTCATATCTATTGATTTCTTGACCGAAATGTTGCAATGCTTTATTGAGGGCTTCATAATGCCAATCTTTTGCATCTATAAGCACTCCGTCCATGTCAAATATTACTGCTTTAATCATATAGTTCAAAATAGTTTTTTGCGAGTTCGGGAAAATCGGTGCAAAGTAAGATTTTCGAATTAGAGTGCCATGCATTTTCTTTAATAAATGCCCATTGAGCTTCATGGTTTCTGCCGTGTAATTCAGATGATACAACACATAATTTCTTGTTCTGAGCTAATAAATCTTCAATTAATTTGTAATCGTACCATTCGGTTACAAATGCATCTAGCCAAAATCCATCCGATGTGTTCGTCAGCTCCGGGTTTAATGTTTCGAATTCACTAAGCCTCACTAAATAGGGTATTTCAGCCTTCTGATAGCGTAAGGTTTCTGGCACACTCATATCAAACACAACATAATTTGTGATGGCGTGAGCCTGCAATGAATCAGTTAAAATGGATGATAGACCATCGGCCTTTATATTCAAAGCAAGGCACCCTTTCGCGTTTAACTCATTATAACAAGTAAGTAGGGTTGTGAGTGAATAACTTTCTTCTGAAGCGATATCATGCGATATAACTAGCTCCCCCTTATAATCTCGAATATCGGTTTCTATACCAAAGCCCATTTCAAATGCCAATTTCATACTAGCTAATGAGTTTTTTTCTTCTAAGACTTTCCAGTATCCGCGGTGGGCAAGTATTTGCATAGATTTAAATTTTTTTATAGACGTTTAAATATTTTTTTATGGCTAACGATAAACTAAGTATTTCGTTTGTTTTCTGTGATATAGCATTTTCATTGAATGTAAGTAATTGTGGAATAGTTGCAACAACCTCTTTCCAGTTTATGGAGTTGAAATTGAGTACAAGTCCGCCACCTATTTTTTCTAGAATTTCTTTCACATCGCCTACACCTTCATTAGTAATAACCGGAATGCCCATAGCCAATACTTCGCCTAACTTTGTGGGGGAACTCGACATTTTCGAATAAACAGGTTTAATAAAACTTACATTAATGTCGCTTGCTTTGAGTAATAGTGGAACTTGTTGTCGTGAAGCTTCTTTAATGATGAAGCTATCTAAACTTAGGTTACGAGCAAAAATTTCTTTTGTAACGAATTCTTTAGGGGTGTGAGTGACAAGCAGAAATTGAGCGTTGCTATATCGCATTTTAATTTCTGAAAATAAATCCAACATTTCAGGCAACATATACCAAGATCCTAACGCACCTAGATAACTTAGCACAAAGGTATCGTTACTCAAACCTAAGTTTTGTTTAGCTTTATTTTTTTCATCTTCGGTACGAACCTTAAATAACTGAGTATCTACAGAGCAGGGAATGACGTATATCGGTGTTGTGTGTTTATAACTTGGCCAAGTTTCAATTTCTTTTTTAGCAGCATCTGTTAAGGATATGATGGCATTTGCATGAGCTATATATTCTTTTTCCTTCTGTTTGTAAAAAGAGTAAATCTGTCTATAAATCCATTTATGCTGAGGCCATGCGCCACCATCTTTTTTTTCATCAGCCCAAAAACCACGCATATCAAAAATAAATTTTGTATCAAATTTTTGCTTCAAGAGAAGTCCTAACTCAGCCGCGATATAGCTTCTGCAATGTATGATTTCGAATTTTTTTTGCGCATATAATCTCAGTGCATTTTTGCGCAACAGCCATCGATCGTAAATTTTACTTACTATTGGAATTTGACTATGAAATGGTAAAGGATGCCAATCTATGTCGTGTTTTATGCATTGAGTTTCTATTTCATTTCTCAGTTTGGCATATCGATCAGGTTTTTCGAAACTTAATATAGTAAAATGATTGTCTGCACTTGAAATACCTTGGATGTATGGCAAGATTTGACTTTGACCTAGCGGGTCGGTTAAGCCATCATATGTTATGAATAAGATATTGCGGCGAATTACATCCATTTATCACACCACATTTGTAACATTAATAGGTACCATACTTTTGGCCCTAACGCTTCCTTGCCATCATAGAAAGATTCTTTATACTGAATTACTTTTGACCAATTCAAAAGACCAAATTTTTGAACTTGATTTTCAGATAAATGAAAATCAACTAATCCTTTTAACTCATTCAGGAGCCATTTCGAAATTGGAATTGCAAAACCCATTTTGGGTCTTTCCATCATTTCTTTTGGCAAGTATTGATGAACAATTTCTTTGAGAATAAATTTTTTAGTACCTTGGTGATATTTATACTCGGTTGGCAAAGTAGCGGCCCATTCAATCACATGCTGATCTAAAAATGGTTCTCTACCTTCGAGGCTAGCACTCATGGTTGCTCGATCTACCTTTTGCATGATATCATCAGGTAAATAAGTATGATAATCTATCGCCATCATAAAACTGATTTCATCAAAATACTCCGATTTCAATTCGGAACTGCTGTGCGAAGTAATTATCTTTTTATAAAACGGTGCCAAAAGTTCTTCCACTTCACTGTCGTTCATATCAGCAGTCATATTCTTCATAAGTGATTGTACAGAAGTTTCTTTTAATAAATCTTGTAATTTTTTATACCTAAAATTAATTAGAGGGTCTTTGCCAATGAATGGGATATGTTTCGGTGATATGTGTTGCATGGCTCCTGCTAATGCGTGGCGGAAGAACTTTGGTACTTTTCTTATTTTGCCTAAATAACGACTTACGTAATCGTATCTATTATATCCTGCAAAAATTTCATCACCTGCATCAGCACTTAAAGCCACAGTCACTTTTTCTCTTGCTATTTGGCTTACCAGCATGGTTGGTAATGCACTGCTATCAGCGAAAGGCTCATCATAATAAAATGGCAAATCGTGAATAAGCTTTAGAATGTCGTTTTCTGCACAATAATATTCAATATGATCGGTTCCTAATATATCAGCAATCTTTTTTGCGAAAGGCGCTTCGTTCAATTTTTCATCCCCTACACCAATTGTAAAAGTTTTTAATTTTTCGGTACTATTTTTTTGAAGTAAAGTAGCCACACTTGCACTATCGTAACCACCACTTAAAAAAACGCCTACAGGCACGTCTGCAACCATTCGATATTGGAATGCTTTTGTAAGAATTCGCTCTGTTTCGGTTTTAGCTTCTTCAAATGAAATATTTAATTTGGGTTTATTATAGGAATCATAAACATTCCAATATTGGTTTAATTCAAAATTTTTATTCCTTAAATTCAACGTAAAGTAATGGCCAGGCAATAGTTTTTGACAATATTCAAAAATGCAATGTGGAGCATTGATGTAACCATATTGGAGAAAGCTTGCGACAGAACTTACATTAACTTTTTTTACAAAATTCGGATGTTGATGAAAAGCTTTCAGCTCAGATGTAAATAAGAAAAGACCTTCATGCCAATAATAAAAAAAAGGTTTTACACCTACTCTATCTCGACACGCAAATATTTCTTGCTTTTGTTTATCTAAAATAACAATAGCAAACATGCCAATTAATTTATGCAGAAAATCTTTACCCCAAACCTGATAAGCATGTATGACAACTTCGGTGTCGCTTGTACTCACAAATGAATGACCTAACTGAATGAGTTCCTCTTTTATTTCTTGATAGTTATATATTTCGCCATTCAATAAAATACTGTAATGCGCATAATGCATAGGCTGCGTGCCACCTGAAGATAAATCAATGATACTTAATCTTCGATGACCAAACCCAATTTGACTTTCTGCAATTGTATCAACACTATATCCTTCGCCATCAGGACCTCTATGAACCATAGTTCGGTTCATGTTTTGCAAAATTTCAAGCGATGACTTGCGATTAAAATCAATAAATCCGGTTATGCCACACATACTTTTATGGATTAGTTTTTGTTGGAAATAAAAGTTGAATAACTTTTTGAATTTTTGCTTCCCATGTTAAGTGTTTCTGTGTAAAATTTTTAAGCTCGCTTGAATAATTTGGATTGTTCGCTTGCAAAGATTCAAAAAAATCAACCAACTTATTCAATTCTATCGGACTATCATCTAAAGGAACCTTAAATATGAACTGAGATACAGTTTCGAAATCTCGATCATGTGCAGCCAGTATAATTGGCAATCCAACAGCAGCATATTCACGCGCTTTGAGTGTGGATTCTTCTACAATATTTTTCCTATGTACCGCTAAGGCGCCAACGCCCACATGAGCTTTATCATATAATTTTTTTAACGATTCCCCATATTTTTCGCCATAGAAGGTAACATATGAGTCCAATGCTTTTTCTTTTACTAGAGATTGCAATGTATTCGATTCGCTACCCCGGCCTATAATCATCAATTGGATCTCTTTTTTGGGGTTTTGCTGTAAATAATAATTTGCCAAACCTTCAATCATTCTATCAATGCCATGCCAATAAAATACGGATGATACCATAATTAAGTGAAGAACATTTTTTTCTTTCAAGGGGGTAGTAGGTTGGATAATATTCTTATCTATTCCATTTCCCATTTTAATACAAGGAATATTATAGATTTCATCTTGACCACAATATGTAATGATAAAGTCAACATAATTATGCAGTGATTTCGAATAAATAAAATTTGTGATAGACCAGCTTTTATCAAATCTTGAATTAATTTCCTTAATAAAAGGGAAAGTTCCATATTCATAGATTACTTTTTTCGCCACGGATTTACATTGCTTAGTAAATGACCAAAACCAGGGTGTAATTAAACCCGCTCTAATCCAAACAAAATCATAAGATTTATGGATAAGCGTTTTGTTAATCACATCAAATTTTGAAAGATGCTGCCAACGACGTATGTATTTATTGCTAGAAAAAGAAAAGAGGCAAGTATCATTAAAATAAATTCCAGTGGTTGCAAAATGAATAATGTCTAATTCAATATTTAAGTAATTGAACGCATCAATTATTTCACTAAATTTTTTATTGACACTAGTATGCGTATCTACGTCACGGAAAATAGGATAATATACTAGTACCTTCATGCTGTTCGTAAAATCTTTATGTAACGGTAAAAGAGGACATCCAATGTATCCATGATTTATCAATGGAGGAGGTTGCATCTTCAGACATAACATCTGCATTTAGAATCTTTGGAGATAAAATATTCTTGGCTACCAAAATTCTTCTTTGTTCTTTTATCATATTTTTCAACTCAGCATTATCCATCCAATTTTTTTGAGGCGGCTCGTATCCTATTTTGTCTTTACGCCAACCAATTTCTTTAGGTAAAATATGGGCGAAAGAACTTCTCATGATCCACTTCGTCCAGCCTTCATGTATTTTAAAATGATTGGGAAGTGAAAACAAAAAATCGACTAATTCATGGCTTAAGAATGGTAACCTAACTTCTCTGCTGTGAGCCATTGAGTTTCTATCGGCATAACGCAATAATACTTGCAGCCCATAATGGAAAGTACTGTCGTAAAGACTTTCATTTAAAGTTGAAAAAGTATGACCTGGAGTTTCAAAAACTTCTTTGGAATAAGCTTGGTAAAAATCTTTATTAAAAACAGGATTATATAATTGCTTTAATCCCATTTTCAATCTTTTCGCTGGACGAACTAGTCCTTTTGACACATCTCTAACTTGATCTGAAATACTTTTCTTTTGTATGCCATTTATTTCATTATTAGCATGTAATTCTAAATATTTTTGATATTGGTATTTGTAAGTTTTTGTATCTCCTTTTTTAAGTTCGTTGAAGTATGAATTAAAAAATGGATGATAGCCAGCAAGTATTTCATCTGCACCTTGTCCATCTAGCAATACAGTAACACCTCTTTCTTTTGCTAATTGCATCACTTTATATTGCGCATAAATACTAGCACTTCCAAAAGGCTCTTCTTGATGCCAAAACAACTTGCTAATTTGATTAACCAATTCATTCTCATTAGGCTCAATATAGTTTGCTTTCACATTGTTTGCATTAGCTACTATCTCAATGAATGCTTGTTCGTTTTTTTTAAATCCTGGAAAAATAGCGCTAAATGTTTCCTGCTGTTGCGAGGTTCCCTTCTTGATGCTATTAATAAGGCAAACGATTAAACTACTATCAAGCCCACCGCTCAAACTACTTCCTACCGATACATCGCTTCGCAAACGCCTTTTTACAGAAGTAGTAAACAAATCGCAAAATTGATCCTTTGCTTCTTGTTCTGAAATTGAGTAATCAACTTGTCGCCAATTAATATCGTAATACGATTGGATATCTAATGTGAATGTTTCGGTGTCTAATTTGGCATAATGACTATGCGGAAGCTTGATACAATTTTCATAGAAACTTTCAGATTCATTGTTGGGATTTTCAAGTGACCCAAATGCTATATAGTTATAGAGCATCTTATTATTAACCTCTTTCTGAATACCTCCTGCCCAAAGACATTTCATTTCACTCCCAAATAGAAAGTATTCGTCTTTTTTATAACTATAGAAGAATGGTTTTTCCCCAAAACGATCTCTAGCCATAAATATTTGCTTCGATTGATTGTCAAATAATGCGAAAGCAAACATGCCATCAAGTAACTGCAAGCAGTTTTCTTTATCTCTATCGTACAATGCCATTAAGACTTCTGTATCACTTTCAGTTTTGAAAACATAACTTTGCTTCATCAAAATCTCACGTAATTCAATATAATTATATATTTCACCATTGAATACGATGGAATAACGCCCTAAATAATGCATAGGTTGATCGGCTTCATGACTTAAATCAATAATAGATAGTCTTCTATGACCTAACCCAACTTGTCCATCGGCTGAAATATAATGCCCCTCCCCATCTGGGCCTCGATGTGCAATCATGTCGGTCATTTGCTTTAGTTTATGCAAATTCACCATGCTAGTATCTTTTGCAATCAAACCAGCTATTCCGCACATATTAATTTTTAGTTTTTGCAAATATATCCCATTCATTCTTTTTTAACTCATTATATCGTATTACCTTTGCACCCGAATTTAAGTATAGGCATGAAATCAAGCATCATAAAATCAATAAAAGTCTTTGCAGTAGCGGCTTTAATGCTACTTGTTACTACTCAATTGAGTTTTGCGCAAGAGCATGATGCAAGCCAAACCCACCATGAAGCAGTTCCAGTAGAATCGGAAATTGGTGTTGAAACAGCACATGCAGAAAGCCATGAAGGCAAAATGGACATTAAGGGTGAGATATTTGGTCATATCAGCGATTCTTATGATTGGCACTTTTTCTCAATGGGAGAAGGTCATCAAGCAACCCATGTTTCTATTCCTTTGCCAGTATTGTTATTCAGTCCCGAAAAAGGAACAAGTTTTTTTATGTCATCTGAATTACAGCATGGACATGAAGAATATAATGGCTATAAATTAAATACCAAAACTCACAAAATAGAATCTGTTGACGGAAGCAAATTCTATGATTTTAGTATCACCAAGAATGTGGTTTCTATGATATTATCAATTATCATTCTATTGGTATTAATGATAGGCGTAGCCAACAAGTACAAAAAAAACGGTACTAACACAGCACCAAGCGGGTTTCAAAACGCATTGGAGCCTATTATTGGTTTTATTGTTGATAATGTTGCAAAACCAAGTTTAGGTAAAAGTTATTTAAAATACATGCCTTTATTACTTACCATGTTCTTCTTTATATGGATAAATAATTTATTAGGCTTATTGCCTGGTGGGGCGAACTTAACAGGAAATATTGCAGTAACACTTTTATTAGCCATGGTATTTTTTGTGGTTATGTTATTCAATTCAAATAAATATTTCTGGGGTCATATTTTTAATCCGCCAGGAGTACCCTTGGCAATTAAATTTATACTTGTACCAATTGAAATATTAAGTAATTTACTCATCAAACCTGCTGCCTTAGCGATTCGTTTGTTTGCGAATATTTTCGCAGGACATACCATTATCTTAAGTATTATTTTACTTATTTTCATTTTTGGTAGTATGAGTAAAGTGGCAGGCGTTGCATTTATTCCTGTTTCAGTAGGATTTTCAGTTTTTATGTTTTGTCTGGAGCTATTAGTAGCAGCTATCCAGGCATTTATATTTACAAATTTAACCGCAGTATTTATTGGTCAGGCAATTGAGGAGCATCATCATGATGAGGCTCATGCGCACGATCATCATTAATTCGTTATTTAAAACCCAATTATATATGTCAGTATTAAACATTTTATTAGAAGGAATCGCATCAGCAGGTGGTGCTGTTGGCGCTGGAATTGCAGCGTTAGGAGCAGGTGTTGGTGTAGGTCAAATTGGTAAAGGAGCTTTAGAATCTATAGCTCGTCAACCAGAAGTTGCGAACGATATTCGTTCAAACATGATCTTAGCAGCAGCACTTGTTGAGGGTGTTGCGCTTTTCGGCGTTATCGCTGGTATCCTTGCTATTGTGATGTAGTCAACTGAGGGCGAATAAGATGAGCCTATCAGATGATATCCCTTGAGAGGGATTCTTCACAAAGAAAAATTTAACTACACTCAACGCAAAGGGCAGCGAGTGTAGTTCTTTTAAAAAACAAGGTGTTCAATAGCAAGTATTGAAACATCTAATCATAAACAACGGAGAGTAGTAAGTTGCTTTCCATAAAACTTGAAATAAAAAAATGGATTTATTAACCCCTGGACTCGGTCTCTTTTTTTGGACGGCAGTTGCTTTTCTTATCCTATTGTTTTTATTAAAAAAATATGCTTGGAAGCCAATTTTAGAAGCTTTGCATGAGCGCGAAAACAGTATTGCTGATAGCATTGCAAGTGCTGAAAAAATGAAGGTAGAAATGGCTAACATGAAGAATGAGAACGAAATCTTGCTAAATCAAGCTCGTGAAGAACGCTCTGCCATGTTGAAAGAAGCAAAAGAAGCAAAAGACAAAATAGTAAACGATGCGAAGAATGAAGCCAAAGAAGAAGCAAATAAGATTCTTTTAGAAGCTCGTCAGCAAATAGAGAACCAAAAGAATGCAGCTATCATTGATGTGAAAAATCAAATCGGAAGCTTAGTGATTGAGGTTTCTGAAAAAGTATTGCGTAAAGAACTAAGTGATAAAGAAGCTCAAAAGTCTTATATCAATACCTTGGCACAAGAAATCAGATTGAATTAAATAGTAAACTTTAGAGCCTTCTCATTCATCAAATCTTCAGTATCACCAAATTTAAAGTAGTACATGCAAAACCCTAGATTAGCAGCCCGTTACGCCAAGTCGCTTATAGATATTGCCGTTGAGCAGAACAAACTCGATGTAATGTATAGCGATATGAAAGGTTTGCAAGAGGTCTGTGAAACGAGTCCCGAATTTGTTCTGTTCCTAAAAAGTCCAATTGTGAAAGGAAGCCAAAAGCACAATATTTTGAAGGCCATGTTAGGTGGTAATATAGATTCTGTGACTGATTTGTTTATTAATTTAGTAGTTGAGAAAGGGCGTGAGTTCTTTTTGCCAGAAATCATTGCGGCATTCATATCACAATATAAAGAAATAAACCACATTACAGACGTGTTGCTTACAACTGCTGAGCCTCTGGATGATGCTACGAGATCAGATTTAAGCACTAAAATAGAGGCGCAATTAAATGGCAAAAAGATAGATTTGAAAACAAAAGTAGATAATGATTTAATTGGAGGTTTTGTGCTAGAAGCCAACAATAATTTGTTTGATGCCAGCATTTCACGAGATTTGAAAGATATTAAAAAACAATTTTTACAAAACCTTTACATACCAGATATTCGGTAATTCGATTTTCGGATTTCGATGTTCGATTTCCATTATTTGAATTGCTTAAGTAAAATAAATAATAAAATAATTAACAACTAAGCCGAGCTTAAGACATCGAGCATCGGACATCAAATTTAAAATTATGATAAGTATAAAACCAGATGAAATATCAGCCATATTGCGCCAGCAATTAGGTAATTTCAATTCAAGTGCTGAGTTAGAAGAAGTAGGAACAGTACTTCAAGTAGGTGATGGTATCGCACGTATTTATGGCTTGAACGGTGTTAGTTCGGGTGAATTAGTTGAATTTGAAAATGGAACACAAGCGATTGCCTTGAATCTTGAAGAAGATAATGTAGGTGTCGTATTGATGGGTAAAAGTGCAGGTATCAAAGAAGGGAATAAAGTACGTCGTACGGGTCGTATCGCATCTATAAAAGTAGGTGAAGGTATGGTTGGACGTGTTATCAATACCTTAGGTGAGCCCATCGATGGTAAAGGCCCATTAGTAGGTGAATTGTACGAAATGCCTATTGAACGTAAAGCACCCGGTGTAATTTTCCGTGAGCCAGTTAAAGAACCCTTGCAAACTGGATTGAAAGCGATTGATGCCATGATTCCAATTGGGCGTGGTCAACGTGAATTGGTAATTGGAGATCGTCAAACAGGTAAAACTGCTATTTGTATCGATACGATCATCAATCAAAAAGAATTTTTTAAAGCTGGCAAACCAGTATATTGTATTTATGTTGCGATAGGTCAAAAAGCTTCTACGATTGCACAAATCATGAAGACTTTAACTGATAATGGCGCAATGGATTATACTATTATTGTTGCAGCTTCGGCTGCAGATCCTGCGCCTTTGCAATTCTATGCGCCATTCGCAGGTGCTGCTATCGGGGAATTCTTCCGTGATACAGGACGTCCAGCATTAATTGTTTATGATGATTTATCAAAACAAGCGGTCGCATATCGTGAAGTATCATTATTGTTGCGTCGTCCGCCAGGTCGTGAGGCTTATCCGGGAGATGTGTTCTATCTACATAGTCGTTTGCTAGAGCGTGCCGCAAAAGTGGTAGGTAAAGATGATATTGCCAAGAATATGAACGATTTACCAGATTCTATTAAGCATTTAGTAAAAGGTGGTGGTTCGTTAACAGCTTTGCCAATTATTGAAACGCAAGCAGGTGACGTATCCGCTTATATTCCTACAAATGTAATTTCGATTACTGACGGTCAAATTTTCTTAGAATCAAACTTATTTAATTCTGGTATTCGGCCAGCTATCAACGTAGGTATTTCGGTTAGTCGTGTAGGAGGTTCTGCACAAATCAAGTCTATGAAGAAAGTAGCTGGTACTTTGAAATTGGACCAAGCTCTTTACCGAGAAATGGAAGCCTTTTCAAAATTTGGTGGTGATTTAGACCCTGCTACAAAATCAATCTTAGATAAAGGTGCTCGTAACGTGGAAATATTAAAGCAAGGACAATTCCAACCCTTCTCGGTTGAAAAGCAAGTTGCTATTGTTTATTTAGGTACTAATGGTTTATTGAATGAAGTACCAGTAAAAAATATGAAAGCATTTGAAGAAACATTTTTACATGAAATGGATACCAAAATGCCAGATATGCTACAAGAATTGAAGAAAGGAAATTTACCAGAAGACGGTGTCGCAAAAATGGTTGCACTTGCACAAAGCTTGATACCTCAATTTAGTAAATAATCATTCTGGATGTCGACATTCACGACACCGAATAACAAATTTCTTAATAAATCCCACGTTGAAAAACGCGGGATTTTTGTTTGAACATTAGCTTCATTTAGAAAATAGTTCGAAGAATTTTCTAGAAATATTATAAGGGATTACTTGCCTAGTAACAATGCTAGTACTGAGAGTAAAGTGTTTCGAATATTTATACCGAAATGTAATTTGAGGCAGACTATCATTCGCAAACACAGAGGAAGCCTTACTTGCAATGGGCATTCGATATCATACCAGGTTGATTTCAAAATAATGAAATCATCTATATAACTAAAAATATAGTTATATAACTAAAAATATAGTTATTTTTGCTTTTGTAATTACGATTATGGAAAAACTCACCAATTTAGAAGAAGAAATCATGTTGCTTTTGTGGAGTTTAAAAGCTGCTTTTATAAAAGACATCATCGGTAACATACATGAGCCAAAGCCTCATTACAACACAGTTTCAACTATTATTAAAATTTTACAAGACAAACAATTTGTGAGCTATAAAGCTTTTGGCAAAACATATCAATACTATCCAATCATAGAGAAAGAGCAATATTTTAAGAAAAGTGTGACTCCTTTATTAAAGAATTATTTTAATGGGTCAGCCAAACAATTAGTTTCATTTTTTGTAAAGGAAAAAAATATCAGTGTACAAGAATTAGAAAAGCTTGTTGCAGAACTTAAACAAAATAATAAATAGTTATGATACTCTACTTTTTAAAAACAATAATTGTCTTAGGTATTTTTGCCTTGTTATTTGGTTTGTTGCTGAAGCCTTACAAGTCATTTAAATGGAATCGAAGATATTTAGTAATAACATCCTTGCTTGCACTCATTTTACCCTTAATTCACGGCGAAGGAGCAGTTATTTCAGCTTCAACAATTACCCCTCAATTGTATTATACCCTTGAAACCATCAAACTATTTGAAAGTCAAGTGCAAGACACAGAACTAGACTATGGTAAAATAATTTTTGGGTTATATCTTGTCGGATTATTGTGGGGATTGGCTCGTATTACGCTGGGATACTGGATTCTTCATCGTATAAAACTAAATGCGACTTTACAAAATGTGCATGGAAGTTTGATATATGCCAGTCATGATATTGAAACTCCATTTTCATTTAGAACTAACATCTACATACCCGCTTCATTTCTTGATAAGCCTATATTGCCTACCGTAATTATGCATGAACAAATGCATATTAACTTGCATCATAGTAGAGATAAAATATATTTTTCGTTTTTGCAAGCAATACTTTGGCTTAACCCTTTTATTTACCTCTACCATAAAGAAAGTGAACGGGTGCATGAATTTGAGGTAGATGAAAAAGTGAGTGTGCAAACTTCTACAGATGTGTATGTCGAGAATTTGTTGCGTGCTAACTTACCACAGCAAGTGCCTACCTTATTAGTTCATCAATTTTTTCATCACCCTTTAAAAACCCGAATTACCATGTTGTATTCAAAATCAAAGAACATGTTCATGCAAAAAGCTAGTATTATTTTGTCGGCTTTGTTCGTATGTTTATGCCTATTATATTTACAAAGTTTTGGCTATAAAAAGGAGAAGCATAAAATGCTAACAGCCAAGCCAATTATACCTGTAACGGTTACTGTAAAGAGAGACAATGGTGAAATTGTAACGATGATAATTCATAAAGATATCATTGACTCAGTTTATGAAACTGCTGATATGACACCAGAATTTGATATGGGAAAAACGTCAATTACTGATTTTGTAATCAAAAATTTAGCTTACCCTGATAATGCGAAGCGAGGCAAAATTCAAGAAAGGGTAATTATAGAATTTGTGGTTGATAAAAATGCCGACACCCAAGAAATTGAAGTAATTAAAGGAATTGATGAAAATTTGAGTTTGGCAGCGAAACAGCTCGTGAAGAAATTTCCGCGCTGGAAACCTGCTATGCTTGATGGCAAGCCTATGAACATGAAAATGGCACTTCCTATCGAATTTAAGCTATAATTAGGGCTTCCTAAAATCAAGATCTTAACTATCGAGTTATTTTTAAATAGATACTAAAGAAAATTTGCGACTAGATTTTTCAGTCAGCAAACTGTATTTAAGTGCCTAGTTTTTATAAAATTTGTAAGTAAAGGTAAGTGTATTCATGGTGTACCAATCCATATTCGCGGAATTACCACGAACTGAATTCGTTGGATTTACGCCAACACCTTGAGTCAATTCATCACCACGATACGATAAATCAGCAGCCACTTTTCCTTTTTCATTTTGCAATAAAGTTTGATCAGGATATAAGCCACTTACATCATCCAAATAATCAGTAAATGTTTTACGAGCACCAATTTCAAAAGCAACACAAATCTGACTCGATAGTTGGAATTTAAGCCCAAGTCCAAAAGGCAGACCAACTTGCGTTAAGGAGTATTCTCGTTGCGAATTAAAGCTTGTATTTTGACCTTCAGTACCTAAAGGCCTTAATGGTACCCAAACACCTTCGTAACGAGCTTTTGGGTTGAAGTGAAACAAATTTAACCCCCCAACAAAATATGGTGTCCAGTTGAAATATCTTTTATTCGAACTGTTTAAATGATTGTATCTGTCGAAAGGCAACGCAGAAATTTCCGCTACCACGCCTAATTCTATAATATGAGAGCGAAAGCTTAAATTTCTATTTCTATTTTTAAGTTTATTCGACAACTCATCGTTACCGCTTATTCTACCCACGTTAAAATTGCCGCGTAAAGCAAACATCGACGAAAATGTATGCTTTGCTGTCACGCCAAATGAAAAACCTGGAGATTTGAAAGTTAAATCCTTATCTTGTAAATCACCTAGGTAATTACAAAATCCAATGCTAGCACCAAGTTCGTTGCTTACTTGTGCTTGCAAATTTTGCATTATACAAATGCTTAGTAATGAAATAAAAATTTTCTTCATCATATAGAGTATTCTTAATGCGTAAATGTATTGCGAAACATTAATATGTCAAAACACAATTTTTTGCTTCGTAATAATTCGCTGTTCAATTTCTTTTTACACATTAAATCTGAAGTGCATTACATCACCATCTTTTACCACATATTCTTTCCCCTCAATACGTAATTTGCCTACTTCTTTACAGGCTACTTCCGAGCCGTATTGCACATAATCATCAAAGCCTATCACTTCTGCTTTAATAAAGCCTTTTTCAAAATCTGTATGTATCACACTAGCCGCTTGCGGAGCTTTCCAGCCTGTATGAATGGTCCAAGCCCTCACTTCTTGCACACCGGCTGTGAAATAAGTAATTAAATTTAGCAAAGAGTATGCTTTTTGTATTAATCTATTCAAAGCAGGTTCTGTCAATTTGTATTCGTCTAGAAACAAAGCTTTATCGTCTGCATTGTCCATTTCAGAAATTTGAGCCTCAATACTATTATTCATAACAACTACATCACTACCATCTTTTGCAACTGATTCTTGTAAAGCTTGTGAATACTTATTACCAGTATGTATTGACGCCTCATCCACATTAGCAACATAAAGCACTGGTTTATCTGTTAGCAAAAACATATCATAAATGGCTAATTTTTCTTCGCCGTCTAATTGGAGCTCTCGTACATTTTTACCATCTTCTAATTGAGCCTTACAACGTAATACAATTTCTAATTCAGTCTTAGCTTTTGCATCCCCAGCCTTTGCTGCTTTTTCTACGCGTGCTACTTTCTTCTCGACACTTTCCAAATCTTTCAATTGAAGTTCGGTATCGATAATATCTTTATCCGATACGGGATTTATAGCTCCCTCTTCACGCAAAATATTTTCATCTTCAAAGCATCTAATCACATGCACGATCGCATCTACTTCTCGAATATTTGCCAAAAATTTATTTCCTAGACCTTCTCCTTTACTAGCTCCTTTTACCAAGCCCGCAATGTCTACAAATTCGATGGTAGTGGGTACTATTCTATCGGGATTTACCAAACTTGCTAATTTATCCAAACGTGTATCGGGTACGTCAACTTGACCAACATTTGGATCGATTGTGCAAAATCTGTAATTAGAAGCTTGCGCTTTTGCATTATTGCTTACCGCATTAAATAAGGTTGATTTACCTACATTCGGTAATCCTACAATGCCAACTTGTAAAGCCATTTCGTCAAAAATTTATTGAGGCGCGAAGGTATGTAATTTTCAGAAAGCATATGATGTAGATTCTGATTGAAATTTGATATTGCAATTGATTGCTACAAAAATTTAGGTTAAATTCAATAAAGGAGGCTGAAAAAGTAGCATTTAGTTTTGGGCGCTTTTTCCAGCTTTATGTTACTACTCCGCCACAAGGCTTAACTGCAAAGGCTTCAGCGAGGTATTCACTTCAATCTGGAGGGCGAAATAAACTTCCCAAAAACGAATTTAAAAAAATGGATTGTAATTATTCTCTGACTGAAATTAAGCGAATGGATATAAAATATCTATTCATCAAATACGGCTCACCTGTATTTAAATCCATGTTTAGTAACAAAGCTTACCAATTTATTTATTTATCGCATTAAGATAAACTCTCCTTTTAAGGTCACAACCGTTCCATTTGGTCTAGCCATGCGAATTAGATAGAAGAAAGTACCAGAGTCTTGTGGAATGCCCTTGAATTTTCCATCCCAGCCTAAATTCATATCTCGGGTAGTAAATATCTCTCGTCCCCAACGGTTAAATATTCTGAACTCTTGTACCTTATCTAGTTTTCCTCCTCTAACACGGAAAACATCATTTAAGTTATCGCCATTCGGAGTAAACACATTTGGCACAAACACGCCTGGGTCTAATACAGTAATCTTGAATGAATCTGTTTTAGGGCATCCTTGAAATAAACTTACACCCGTTACATGATAGTTAGTTGTTTCCATCGGTGTTGCAATAGGGTTATTGCTTTGAGAGAAGTTTAAATATCTGGTTGGCGTCCAATACATATGTGGTGCATTACCAGCTACGTTAATTTGAACACTTTCTCCTGCAAAAATGGTTGTATCGTTATTCAATAAATTCATTGTAAAAGGAGGGTGGCTCTCAATAACAGTAGTCAGGGTGTCTTGGCATCCATAAGGATTAAGTAATATCGCATTGTAAACGGTTGTTCCATAAGCTGTTGAAACAGGATTGCTGCAAAACTCGCAACTCAACTGAGTTGGATCGTATGGATACCATTGATAATTGCCATTACCACCAGCAACCCACAAAGGAACAGGGTTACCTGAACAATCTAAGGTAGAGTCGATAATGCTTCCTACTGCAAAAGGGTGATTTACTACAGAGAACGTATCAGAGCTTGTGCAATTCGCATTTGGAGAGGTTACAGTGAAAGTAATATTCTCGTTACCGTTTGCATTGCCCAAATAAGTTGGATTGTAACCATTCGTATTAATCATATTCGTACTAGGATTCCAGTTTAGATTATAATTAAATGGAGGTGTAACAATTGCGTTTATAGCAGCCGTTCTTCCTTCACAAACATCTATATCAGGCAGTGGAGTAATAACGGGTACGGGATCAACAGTAAGGCTGAAACTTCTTATCGCAGGGGGGCAACCCAAATAAGTGGTAGTCGCAATGAAGGTTTGAGTACCAAAAGTATTTGGCGTGACCGTAGAATTTACATTATTCGGATTTGTGAATAGATTCGGCGGTGACCAAGTTAATAATAACCCAGGGTCAACGGTACCTGTTGTATTTACACTTTGTCCTAGGCAAATTGCGGAATTGGTGGTGTTAAGAATAAAGTTTAATGAATCTCTGATTTCTAACGTTATGCTATCTGTAATTGTATTAAAACAACCACTTACAACATATATTTTGATTATTTCTGTTCCTTCTGTAATCCCATCATTAAATGCCCACAAGTTTATTTCAATAGTGGTATCTGTTGGACTTGTAGCCACTGCTCCGCCATTACCAGTAAATATGATAGAGTCAACCATAGTATTGTAATCAACAGAATTGGTCGCTGTACCAGCAATCACAAACTGAACAGTGTCCGGGTTTACAGGAACACCAGCGTAAAGCTGACGAGTGATTTTTAATTTTGCTGTATCGCAACCTTCAATGATATATGGATTTAAGGCGCTTAATCCAGTTTCTACTTTTAAATCTATTGGGTCGGATGTAAAACTTTTTGCTTTTAAAAATACACCAGAGTCTAAAATTTGATCTGCTTTATCTGCAATTGCTAATTTAATATGATAGGTTGAACAAGGCACTACAGCAGATTTAGCAGTTAATACTTTTGTGAAACCTTGATATTTTACAAGTGTCCCACCCGTATTACAAACAAATAGGTTGCAAGTATTGTTAGCGGCATTAAACATACCACAACCTGGCGTGTTTCCGAAACAGTAATTCGTAGTTTGGCAGCATCCAGGCATATTTGGGCAGAATATCGTGCTTACACCCACGGGGCAAGTTGTGGAGCCAGGAACCAAAGCGATATTGATAGAGCTATTTGAGTAAGGGCCTGTAATGCCAGGGCCACTCAAAAAGAAACCAAATACATCATTAAAACTAGTACACGTCCAATTTTGATATTCGCTTGATGTAAATACATAATCAAATTTTACGGAATCTCCAATTGTGATAAAATCAAATTCAAGAATACATTTGTCGAATGTGGCGCCTCCAATTACGGCGGTTAAATCAGGATCTCCGCCATTTCCTGTTGTGTTGGAAGAAGCAGCTGCTACATTTGGTGGAATAATATTCACACCCGCTCCTGTCCCGTCTGTTAGACACCTTCCTGAAGTGAGTACAATGCCGCTATCCATTCCAAGTACATTCGGAGAAGCAGAAATGTTAAACAACCCTCCCCCGTAATTCACTGAACCTGAAGGCGCAGAGCCACAATTAAGTGTGGCGTTACTAATTGTCACACCATTACCCACTAAACTTTGCGCCAATTGAGTCGCATTGTTCGATGGATTTACGTTCATAACTTGAGAATTTACCCAATTACAGAAGATTAAATTAAGTATTGCCGTTAAAAGTATATTTTTTTTCATAATCAAAATTCTAAGTTGTAATACAGTAAGACGCACTAAAAATAATGTAAGTTGGGTTAAATTCCCTTTTTTTATGACGAATTTACATATTCTTTCTAGCAATACTTAATTACTTTTGCCAACTTTAGCACAATTTCTACATGATTTCAATTTTTCGGAAGGAACTTCATACATTCTTTAGCTCTTTGGTAGGGTATATTGCCATTATCGTATTCTTAGTGGTTTGCGGCTTTTTTTTATGGTTGATACCTGAGAATAACATGCTCGATTACGGCTATGCCAATATGGATAAGTTTTTCGATTTAGCACCTTGGGTGTTACTTTTCTTAATTCCAGCTATCACAATGCGATCGCTTGCTGATGAGTTTAAGTCAGGAACTATCGAAATTCTTTCAACCCTGCCTATAAAAGAATATCAATTAATAGGCGGTAAATTTTTATCTTCTTTCGTTTTAGTCCTTTTTTCAATTTTACCTACACTTGTTTACATATTTACGCTCGCCAGTCTATCTATTATCAGTAATAATTTAGATACAGGTGGCATGATAGGTTCTTATGTAGGTCTTATTTTTTTAGCAGGCGCTTTTACAGCGGTCGGTTTATTTTGCTCGTCATTTACCAATAATCAAATTATAGCTTTTTTAGCTGCTGTATTTTTAAATTTTATATTGTACAGCGGCTTTGAAACCATGAGTCGATTGCCTGTGCTTGCTAATGGTGCCGATTATATTGTAAGTCAAATTGGCATGCAATTCCATTATAATTCTATCAGTAGAGGCGTCATAGATACTCGCGATTTGATTTATTTCATCAGTGTTATTGTCATTTTTTTATTGGCAACACAATTAATGCTTCAAAAACGAAATTGGAACTAAAGTTTACCCAAGAGAAATGAAAGGAACAGATTTAAAGAAAAAGTCCATTACACGTTTTGTATTGATAGTATGCGGATTAATACTGCTCAATATTTTAAGTAGTAAGCTACATTCACGATTAGACGCAACCGCAGAGAAAAGGTTTTCATTAAGCCAACCCACTAAAAACTTATTAAAAAATTTAAAAGATGTAGTCGTCATCGAGGTTTACTTAAAGGGGAGATTTCCATCAGGATTTCAGCGTTTGGCCGAATCGGCTCGTGAAGTATTGCAAGAGTTTCAGGAATATGGAGGGCGTAATGTCCGGTTTTCATTTGTGAATCCCTTAGAAGGTAAAACTGAAGCTGAGAAGCAGAAAGTATATATTAATTTTTCAGAGAAAGGATTAAATCCTGTGAACCTCAAGATACAACGTGATGAAGAAGATGGATATGCAGAGAAAATTATATTTCCGGTAGCCAAAGTGTCATTCAATCAGAAGGACTTACCTGTTAATTTGTTGGAAAATCATTTAAATATGAATCCAAACGAAAAATTGAATTACTCTGAAACAATGCTAGAGTATAAACTGGCAAGTGCTATTAAGCAATTGATGCAACCCGACCGTAAAAAAATTGCTTATATCGTTGGTCATGATGAAATGCTTGGTCCTAACACAGCAGATATGCTTACTACCCTAGAAAAATATTATGATGTAGATACCTTGGATTTGACAAAAGATATTGAAATTAAACGTTTGTATCAAGCCGCGATTGTATGTGGACCGCAGGAAACCTTTAGTGAGCAAGATAAATTTAAGATTGATCAGTATGTAATGCAAGGCGGGAAAATGCTTTGGCTGATAGATGCACTGCGTATCGAAATGGATTCTTTACAAAAAAGTGAAGCTACAATGGCGGTAGATTATACACTCAATTTGGATGATTTATTGTTTAATTATGGTGTGCGAATTAACCCGGATTTAATCGAAGACTATCAACAAGCAAATCCTATTCCGATTACAGTGGGAAGTATTGGCGACCAACCCGACATACGATTATTACCTTGGTCTTATTACCCATTTTCAATTCCTAACGCAAAGCATCCAATTGTAAATAATATGGATGCAGTAAGTTTTAAAATGACTAGTAGCTTGGATATTATCACAAATTCAAATATCCAAAAAACTGTTTTACTCACATCTTCTAATCGAAGTAGAAAAGTACCTTCACCCGTTAGAATTAGTCTTGCCAACTTAAAGTTTAAACCTACCCCAGAAATGTTTCGAGAGAAAAATATTCCGTTGGCAGTTTTGTTGGAAGGTAAATTTAATTCTATTTATACAAATAGAATTGACCCAGGCTTTATAAAAATATATACAGACTCTTTAAAAAGAAAATACAATACCGTTTGTACTGAGCCTAATAAAATGATAGTTGTATCTGATGCTCATGTCTTCTCCAATGATTATTCACAGAAGCAAGGTATTATGGAATGCGGCTTTTATAAATACACACAACAACTTTTTGCCAATAAAATTTTCTTGTTAAACTGTATCGAGTATTTAACTGATAATGCAGGACTGCTAGAAGCTAGAAACAAAGACGTAAAACTCCGTTTGCTTGATATGGCGCGTGTAAAAAAGGAAAAAATAAGATGGCAAGTGCTAAACATCGCTTTGCCTATTGCCTTAGTGATGATGTTTGCGAGTGCTTATTTCTTTTTTAGACGTAAGCGATATGAAGGAAAAGTATAATTGAACTTGAATACAATAGCACTTTCTTTAACCCATTTTGCGACAGAATTGTAATAACAAAACATAGGTTTAACCCAAGTTACGCGATAGGGTTTGAGGAACGAAAATTCTAGCGTGTTGTACCCATGTGATTTATGTCGCAGACCAAATCTTACAAAATTCCAATCGGTATTAAATAGGGTTACCGAGAAAAGCCTTATCAGGCTTTATTCACACCAGCTCACTTCGTTTCTGCTGCAAAATCTAAGTTCAACATTTCTAATGCTGAATCTCGGTTTAATTGCAGCTATTATCGATTGGATAATCATTATGCAGAAAGTAAGTGTGAATATTTCTTCGTCTGCTACACCCATATCATCGATAAAAATTGAGCAACTCTGGTTCTGCCTGCAAGGTCTAAATCTCATTCAAATAAGAAAATAATCCGCTTACGTAAATATTGATAAAATTTGATGTGTAAATTAAGCCAATAATTTATACATCAAATTGGTATTAAAGTCCACTTATACAAAGCCCAATCTGATAAGGACGAATATTCTCAGGACCATTGTTTATTTTGAAAACATTACTTAACGCATATTGACCAAATATTGAAAAGTTGCCATAGCCTAAACGTAAAGTAGCTGAATAGCGATAATTCTCTAGGTATCTTTTTGTACTTACTTTTTCAACAATAGGCTTGCCTTCTACACCGCGCTTGCTTTTAGCATGAGCCGATACAAGTGCGCCTACTTTTAAACCGATAGCTGCTTTAAATCCTCTATTGCGATTTAAACTATTGCTAAAATATCTGAACTCGAAAGGGGCTTCAATAAACGTAGTGTTGAATTTATATTTTTTATAATCAAGAGGTTCCGGAATGAATCGAACTGCTTCCGTTGTATCAGTCAAAACAATGGCTTGGTTTTTTAAATAGATATTACTTGACGAAACACCAATACCTGCTGCAAAACTGAAATTAGATTTTTTGATTGGAAAATCGTAACACACATAAGCATTAAATGCTCTTCCCAAGCCTGATATTTGAATAGAATCTGGCGCACCAGCCCAATTTTCATATGCAAACTGTAACATCACATAATCACGAGAGGGTGCCGCGAAAGCAGAGGGTTTTGTCTCTTTCTTTTTAACTTTAGTTGTGCTAGGTGTTTGCGTCGTGGAAGAAGCGGTTGTGTTCGTTTTTGGTTTTATGGGTGGGGCTACAAAAGGCTTGCGTTGCGCTTGAGCCATGATGGATAAAAATGAAATTGCGAAGACGAAATTTTTTTTGTTCATGCTTATTATTTATTCAAATTCATAAAGTAATGCATATGATGAGTCGGGATAAAAAAATATCACTTTAAAATCAAGTTGCTAGACTACTTTATTTTTTGTTGCGGGCAAATATAAAGTAAGCATACTATAACGAAGCGTTAATTTTCATTTCAACAAGCTATCAATTCGTTCATAGTCTTCATTTTCCGTTGATGTATTTGAAGCATCAAAACCTACTCGTCAGCTTATATTTGCAAGGTGTCTTGGGTGAATAAATATTGGATTTTTCAAATAAGCGGGTGGGGCTTTTTCGCCATGGCTAATATTTACATTGCCAGTCTATTGCAAGAGTTGAGTCTAACTATTTTTTGGCTCGATATTCTATTGGCACTTTTAGGTTTCGTTTGCTCTCACGTGTATCGAAAATGGATTCACGCAAATCATTGGAAGCTGCTCCCTACAGAAATTATTTTACTAAAAAGCATTATTGCTAGTTTTATATTATCGCTGGTATTTAATTCATTTTATTACATCATAATACGCATTTTGCAATATTTTAATGTGCTCACTGAAGCACATGGCATTCACTTAGGAACCGTGCTGTCTGTATTTATTTTATTCGCAATGTGGAATATAATTTATTTTGCTTGGCATTATATTGAAAGGAATAGGCTCATGGTAATTGAGCATTTGCAAATTGAATCTCAAATGAAAGACTTAGAGATTAAAACCATTAAGGCAAATTTACAGCCTCATTTTATTTTCAATTCATTAAACAGTATTCGTGCCTTAATTGACGAGAATCCGAATTTGGCAAGGGACGCCATCACGAAAATTTCGCGGATTCTCAGACAGACTATTCAACAAAAAGAAGCTACGGATACCTTGCTGCATGAACTGCAGTTGGCAAATGATTATTTGGATTTGGAAAAAATAAGATTTGAAGAACGTTTAAGTTTAAGAGAAGATATTGATGAAAAAACCTTATCATTGAAAGTACCTACGATGATGTTGCAAACACTTGTCGAGAATGCAATTAAACATGGTATATCCAAGCGGCATGATGGGGGTGAAATTTTTATCACCACAAAATATGAGAATGGTATTTTACATATACAAATACGAAACTCAGGAAAGTTGCTATATACGCAAGACAATGAAACTAGCTTAGGTTTTGGATTAAGTTCTACTCGCCAACGTTTAGCATTATTATACAAGTCAAAAGCGACCATATCGATTTCTGAAGCTGATGAATTTGTATATGTCGATATTCATATTAAAAACCCAACAACATGATTAAAACCATTATAATAGACGATGAGCGTCTTGCGAGAAATGAATTAAGAAAAATTTTAACCGACTATCCTGATATTGAAATTATTGATGAGGCAGTCAATGCAGAAGATGCATTTGAAAAAATAGAAGTACATCAGCCTCAGCTCATCTTTTTGGATATTCAAATGCCAGGGGAGAAAACTGGATTTGATTTATTAGCCATGTTAGATTATTCACCAAAGGTTATATTCACTACAGCTTATAACGAATTTGCCATAAAAGCCTTCGAGTATAATGCGCTCGATTATTTACTTAAACCTATCGAATCGGCTAGGGTGTTAGAAGCTATTCAGAAGGCAAAAAAAAGTATTTCTCAGGATGTATATCAAGCTGCTAATAAATTAGGTTTGGGCAGTCAAGTTTTTGTAAAAGATGGTGAGCGTTGTTGGTTTGTGAAGTTAGACGAGGTCAGATTATTTGAGTCGGTTGGTAATTATGCCAAAGTATTTTTTGGGAATAACAAACCTCTCATTTTAAAATCCTTGAATGCATTGGAAGAAAGATTAGATGGAAATATTTTCTTCCGTGCGAATCGAAAACATATTATCAATTTGCAAAAAATAGATAATATAGACACATTGTACAATGGAGGATTACGCGTAAAACTGCAAGGCGGTAATGAAGAAATAGAAATTTCTCGCAGACAAGCAGTAAAGTTTAGAGATAATATGAGCTTGTAAAAAAATAATAGCCATAAGGGTTTCAAAACCTTATGGCTAGTACTGTTTAGGATGAAGTTTTATGCTTCTTGGTCAGCTACAATTTTTGCTTTGATTTTTAATTCTATCTCATTTGCCATTTCTGGATTATCCATTAATAGTTGTTTTACAGCATCTCTACCTTGGCCTAACTTATTGGTATCATATGCATACCACGAACCACTTTTTTGAACGATTCCATGTTCTACACCTAAGTCAACAATTTCGCCAACTTTGCTGATGCCTTCACCAAATATGATATCGAATTCAGCTTGACGAAATGGCGGTGCTACTTTGTTTTTTACAACCTTAACACGTGCACGATTTCCTATAGCTTCTTCGCCATCTTTTATTTGAGCAATACGTCGAATGTCCAACCTTACCGATGCGTAAAATTTTAACGCATTACCACCTGTTGTAGTTTCTGGGTTACCAAACATCACACCGATTTTTTCACGCAATTGATTAATAAAAATACAGCAACAACCCGTACGATTAATAGTTGCAGTTAACTTACGCAAGGCCTGACTCATGAGGCGAGCTTGTAAACCCATTTTACTGTCTCCCATTTCGCCCTCTAATTCAGCCTTAGGTACTAAAGCGGCTACCGAATCTATGACTACTAAATCTACAGCACCAGAAGAAATTAATCGGTCTGCAATTTCTAAAGCTTGTTCACCATAATCGGGTTGTGAAATCAGTAAGTTGTCTGTATCAACTCCCAACTTACGTGCATACGATGCATCAAAAGCATGCTCTGCATCAATAAAAGCACAGATTCCTCCTTTTTTTTGAGCCTCGGCAATCGCATGTGTAGCAATGGTTGTTTTACCTGAAGATTCAGGGCCATAGATTTCTATTACTCTACCACGGGGAAATCCGCCAATGCCCAAAGCAATATCTATACCTAATGAACCTGTAGAAATGCTGTCAGTTTCTACAACTTCCTTGTCGCCCAATTTCATTATAGAACCTTTGCCATAGTCCTTATCAATTTTTTCCATTGTAAGCTTGAGTGCTTTCAACTTTTCATTCTCTACGGATACTTCTGCTTTTGCCATGATATATATTTTATGTTTTTATTTACTTAATTTGTCAAAAGTATAAATTAAAGCCTTTCGGTTTACATGCTTCTTAAAGATGTGTATAAAATCTCATGAGCATTGGACCTAAAGCTAATCGGCTCTAACAGCCGATTTCGCTTTGAGGACTTTACTAAACATTTAATTCGTGCCAAAGGTAAATAGGGAGCTACGTAACCAGTTTACGTAGATAAAAACTTTTTTTATAAACGTCAAGGACATCATTTTATTTTATGGAATGAGTTAAAAATGTAAACTTGCAAGATGTTTTCTATAGATGATGCTAAAATATTTTTTCAACAAGCCTTATTAGATCTGTATGAAGCGTCGGAAAGTGATGAAATATTTGCAAGGCTTATTGATGATTTAACCCAACAAGACAGATTGCAATGGAAGCTTACTAAAAAGCAACTTATTGCAAGAAGTACTTTTGAAAAATATGTTGCTCAATTACAACAACAAATTCCTCTACAATATGTATTAGGTTATGAATGGTTTGGTGATATCAAGCTTAAGGTAAATCAAGATGTACTTATACCAAGACCTGAATCTTATGAGTTAGCTTTATGGGTGATCGAAAAATTAAAAACAAAATCTGAAAAACTTCAAATACTTGATATAGGAACAGGAAGCGGATGCTTGCCCATATATTTAGCCAAATATTTTCCACAACATCATTATACAGCATTAGATGTAAGTAAAAATGCATTGGTTGTTGCAGCATCCAATGCCTTGGAACAACAAGTAGAAATAAAATTTATACAACAAGATATATTAGATAGCTCCTTACACGTAAATCCTTTACTTGATTTTATTATTAGTAATCCACCTTATATTTTACCCGCCGAAATGCAAAATATGCAGGCGCAAGTAAGGAATCATGAGCCGCATGAAGCTTTATTTGTAAGTAACAATGACCCTTTACAATTTTATAAAGCTATAAAAAGAATAGCTGATAAAAATAGAAGTAAATCGCTCGAGGTCTTTTTAGAAGTTCATCAAGACTATGCAGAAGCTGT
The DNA here is from genome assembly GCA_044234005.1 of Chitinophagaceae bacterium. Taxonomy (GTDB): domain Bacteria; phylum Bacteroidota; class Bacteroidia; order Chitinophagales; family Chitinophagaceae; genus OLB11. Next base: position 54,420 of record JBIIJE010000004.1, read on the forward strand.
AAAAATTCTTTTTGAAGAAAGTAATTATAAAGTAGCGCTTCGAATGGATATGTACAAGCATCCACGAATGATAAATGCCTCACGAAATTAATCGCGAGGCATTGGGTGATTCTCATCAACTTACAAAAACTATTTTTTATTTCTCACGCCATAGTTGCTTGCTTTACTTGCTTTTTGAATTTGTTTTACCTCAGTGCTGCTCATACTTTCAATGTTAAGCAATGAGTTGTCGTAGCTATCATTAACAGATTCTGCCTTTTGTAGTTCTACCGATTTTTGAACTAAAGGCGCTTTGCTTTGCATATATTCTTTATTCTTTTTTACCATAGTGCGTGCTTTTTCATAATTGCCTTTATCGGCTTCGCGCATGGCATATTCCAATTGTTCATTCGATTCGTATAAGGTAATTTGTGCAGCAACCCATTCGCTGAAACTGCTATTATACAATCTTCGATTAGACGTAAAGTTACATGTATTGTATAGGGTGATAC
>JBIIJE010000110.1:0-8353 GCA_044234005.1 Chitinophagaceae bacterium
GACCAATTTTAGCATCGTTATTAAAACTTAACGAGCTCGAGAATTGCAAGCCTTGTGTTGAACCCGAATTTTTTTCATATCGTATCAAAATACCTTTCGTTTCATTTGTAAATAAAGTGTTCATATGCACGGTGATTACATTTCCGTTCTGTGTATATCGATACCCAAATACTTTTTTTATAGAAACACCTTGTGGTAAAATTATTTTCAAACTGGCATTTGAAGCGATTGAATTTGAAATACCATTTAATTCTTTGTCAAATATGCCAATAATGTCATTTGCATTTTGAATAAAATAATAATTTCCATTACCCGTTTCAGCCATATCTGTCATCAAGTCTTCGTTATAGTCATGCCCTAATCCGAAAGTAGAAATAGTAATTCCATTTTCACGAGATTGTTTGCCAACGATTCTTTCAATATCTCTTGGATTCGTAATCCCTTCATTGGCTTGCCCATCACTGAGCAGTAGTACACGATTTATATAGCCGTCTTTATAAGAACGTTTTACTTCATCATAACCACGCAGTGCTCCACCCATTAAGTTTGTGCCGCCACCATCAGTGATCGTACTGATTTTATTTTTGATAGAATTTGAGTTTGTAACTCTTGTTGTAGGTTGCAAAACACTTACACTGTTGTCGTAAATAACTACCGAAACATAATCGTCTGAACTTAGTTCATCAATCAAATGTTTAGCAGCTTTTTTAGCGTTGATTAATTTTTCTCCAGCCATAGAACCGCTTCTGTCAATCACAATTGAAAGATTCAAAGGTGCACGATACTCATGATTCCGGTGGATTTTTTCTGTTGTTCGTACTTCAGCATACATGTGTCCAATAGATTGTCCATGAATGTAGTAATCGTTTTCAATATCAGTTGAAAGATATACGGGTCCAATATTCTGTGTTTGTTTGTTGCCTGCGGAGTATTTAATCTCATCATGCCTCCTTACAGGTTGCGCGCTTATGATTTCAGCTAGTAATAGGAGGGCAAGGGTGGCGACTGCAATTAAGTTTTTCATTTCTAACGTTTTTATTGTGATGAATTATTTTAAATATTGGATGAAATTTGAAAGCGCTTTCCATAAAGAGGATCGTGTTTTAAGTTATTCTTAACGTTTTATTTAATGACATATTTTAGACTCACATAATGAACACAGCGTCTAGATTGTAGGATGACTCAGAAAGAATACATGTATAATTGTGATAAATTGCACTCTAATGAGTAAGCTTATAAAGATTGCATTGTTGGGTGGTGAATGCACGGGTAAAACTACTTTATGCAAACAATTGACTTTACATTATGGTGCACATACTGTGAATGAAGTGGCAAGAAGGTATATAAGCGAATTGCAAGAGGCTTATTCTGAAAGTGATTTATGGCAAATTGCGGTGCAGCAACAAGAAGAGGAAAAAAAAATTGCTAAAGTCGCTAACAGATTACTTTTTTGTGATACGAGTTTAGAGGTTATTAAAGTATGGAGCGAGCATTCTTATGGCGGATGTCATAGAAATATTCTAAATCAAATTGCAAAGGAAACTTATGACGCATATTTTATCATGAAGCCTGATTTACCTTGGAAATACGATGTGCAACGTGAACATCCGTTGCAAAAGGATAGAGAATATTTTTATCGTATCTATCTAGACATCGCTATCCATTCCAACATCCCATTTGTGATTATTCAAGGCGTCAATGAAGTGAGATTATCATCCGCGATTTCTTTTATTGAGAAAATGCTGCATGCCAAATAATAAAAAACCCTTCGTGAAGAAGGGTTTTTTAGAGTAATATTATTTAAAATTATCTTTCGTATTCATTACGCAAAATACCGTAGTATTGAAATTTCTTTTGCGTGTAACCTTTGCTCCAATACTTATCAGTATCGCCAAATTCTGGAATTGTTACCCAATCTTTAGATTTTGTTTTATACCAATTGTAAATCGCTATATGATTTTGAGCACGACGAACAGGGGCGTAAAATTGTAATACTTTCAACGTATAACCCTTTTGCATCATATCACTGTCGCTGTATTCATCTTCTGCAATACTAGCTTGATCTTTTGTTACTGGATTTGTCCAACGATAAACGGCAACTCTGTCTGGACCTGGTGAACGATATGCATAGAAAAGTAAAGTTTTATCCTTATACTTCCATTGAAGCAATTGTCCTTCTTGAATTTCACCTTCAGCTAAGGTTACAAAGTTATTATCTACGGTATTAAACCAACGGTATACTCTTACCATTGATCCGTCTGCGTCTTGCGCATTTGCTGAAAATCCTACCATCATGATGGCAATCAGTGTGAAAAGACTAACCAAATTTTTTCTCATTTGTCCTTTTTGAATTTATTTTTTAAAAGTTCGTTTTATCTGACTTTATATTTTACTGGAGCTTAAACCTAAAATCGTTGCGTAAAAAATTATTTAGAATACAATGATAGCAAATTCATTTTATTTTACCCAATTTTTTTTCGATTCAGGTGGATAAAAAAGACCGTTTCATCGAAATGAAACGGTCTTTTGCATTTTTTACTCCATTTTTATTTTAGAATAGAAATTCGCTTTACAAATCTCTCTGAATCTGTAATCATTTCTACTAAGTAAATACCATTGCTATATTGGCTTAAATTGAACGACATGTTATTCAATCCATTAAGGTTGTTTTGTGTTTGTGTAGCCACTTTTTGACCTAATGGACTATAAATATTGATAATACTCTTTTCACCTTCAAAACCATTGTATTCGATGTTTATTTTTTCGCTAGCTGGGTTTGGAGAAATTGTCAAATCTTCTTTTTGAAGACCAGTAATTGCTTCCATACGAAGATTGGATGCGCTCGTTTGAACTGTTAAAGTATAGCACTGCGTTGCGTTAAATGCACCGTTGTATCCAAATACTTGTAAATAATATTGTGCACCAAGTGTTGCAGTGTTATATGTTATACTTTCTGACGCTGTTCCGGTATTTGAAGAAGAACCAAGTTGTGTTCCCGAAAGATTATATAAACGCATATCGTAATCAGCTGGTAAATTTGTAAGTGTTACTTTGATTTTTGGAGCTCCATTGAGTGTTGTAAATCTATAATAATCTCTATCTCCATTAGTTGCAATTAATGAGTTAATTGGCGTATTAATAGGAATCACCTTAGCTGCCCCTAAAGAATTATTAGACTCGTAGCTATTCGTACAAGATAGCGCAACTGATGTAGTCGTAAAGCTTGCTGCAGTAGAATATGCGCTAGTTCCAGTAGCACAAACAGTTAGAACTTGGAATTGATAAATGCTACCCGCTGTCAAACCTGTAATTGGTAATGAGGTACTTGTTGAAGTAATAGTAGTCCAAGTTGAAGCTGAGCTTAGTTTGTATTGAACATTATAGCTTGTAGCGTTTGTAACCGCTCCCCAATTTAAAGTAGCCGAAGTGGTTGTGATAGCTGTAGCATTTAAACCGCTTGCTACGCCACAAACGCTTGTTGCAGGTGGAACACAACCTAATGATGTAAGTAAAGATGCTTTACTTCCTCCAGTTGCAAACAAGGCATTCATTCGTGCTTTTTGACCGTTAGTGAACATGAACATACACGCATCATTAGTGTAATCCATGTAATTCATAAACATATCACCATTCGGTCCATTAGAGCATGACACAGCGGGGAAACTTGGACAACCATAATTTTGATCAGCTTGATTTGGGGTATCGTTCACTTGATCAGAGCCAGAACATGACGTTCCGTCATCGCCCCAAATATGGAATAAATTTAACCAATGTCCAACTTCATGTGTAGCGGTTCGACCTTTATTGAACGGCGCAGCCGCTGTACCTGTTGTGCCGAATGCACTATGGTTACATACAACACCATCCGTTGCAGCAGATCCTCCTGGGAATTGCGCATAACCAAGAAGCCCACCACTTAAAGGAGCTACCCATATATTAAGATATTTTGTTGCATCCCAAGCGTTACTACCGCCAGAGCTTGCAAATTTTACATTATTGTTGGAGGAAAAAGAAGTAGTTGAAGTCTGCACTCGAACAATGCCTGTAGTAGCTGCGCCACTTGGTGTTCTTTGTGCCAAACAAAACTCAATTTCACAATCTGCAGCTAAGCCAGTAAATGCAGAAGGAACGCTTGAGATATCTGCATTTAGTTTGCGGAAGTCCTGATTCAACACGTTAATTTGTGATTGTATTTGAGCAGTAGAAATATTTTGTGCTGCAGTGTTATAAACTACATGCACAACTACTGGAATGGTTTTTAACACTCGTACTTGCTTGGAAGGGTTTGCCACATAGTCAGCCGAATGGTTTTCGATTTGTTGTCTACGTTGCGCAAATTCAGGGTCGTTTTGTAACATCTCGACCATATGGTCGTGCGATGAACAATTACGCTGTGCCATCAACTGAGTAATGGACAACTGAGTAAGCAGCAAGAAAGGAATAAATTTCTTTAACATAATTTTACTTTTTCGTTTTTAATAATTTATCAAGAATAAATGTAATCTCTTTAAGCTTTAAAACAAAAAAAACTCTGTATGAAACAGAGCTTTTTAGGACGAATAAGTATTTTTTTTTAACGAATGCCGAAATATTCATTGATTTTCAGCCACCAACCGCCGTCAGCTAAGAAAGCAATAATAAACCAGATGAATAAAGTTAATGGTATTAATATCGTCATAATCATGTTCTTAATTTCATCACCTAAATGCATGAATACAGAAACAATTAGGCCTGCTTTTAATAATGTCATAAGAATAAATATAACGTTGTAGATGGTTTTTAAACCGCCTATAACGTGGGTATAATGAGAGTACAACCCAATACCTACTTCAACAAGTGTAATAATAGTTAAGTAGGCAGTGATTTTCCAAATATTCTTTACTTTGGCTTTACTATCGGTTGAATTTTTATCATGAAAATGCTGATTGTAAAGTCTAGATTGGTCTTGTTCGTAATCGCTGAATTGCATATTTTGAATTTATTTTTTTTGGAATTAGAAGTTTACAGTAGGTAGAAACAAGTGAATACAAATACCCATACTAAATCTACAAAGTGCCAATAAAGGCCTACTTTTTCGACCATTTCGTAATGTCCTCTTTTTTCATAAGTACCATTAATTGTATTTAATAAAATGATGATGTTCAATACAACTCCCGACGCAACGTGAGCACCATGGAAGCCAGTAATTGAAAAGAAGAAATTAAACATCTTATGCGCCGCGTCTGCACCTTCTTTCGCTATGAGAGCTGCATCAGTGGTATGATGGTTGAAGAAGTGCTGTAAAGATTCCGAATGCTCCCCATTTCTGAAAGAACCCCACCAAGCACCATGATGATACAAATGAGTCCATTCCCAAGCTTGACAAGCAAGGAAAGCAATTCCTCCAATGATGGTCCATATCATCCATTTAATTACGCCTGCTTTATCATTACAATGACCAGAATGAACAGCAAGTACCATGGTAACAGAACTTACAATTAAGATAAACGTCATTAAACTTACGAATGCCATAGGCGCGCCACCTTCGGGTGCAAACCAAGGGAAGGAGGCAAATACTTCATTGGCATCTGGCCATAAATGACTAAAGAAGCGAGTTGTACCATAAGAAATTAAAAAGGCTCCAAAGGTGAAAGCATCACTCATGAGGAAATACCACATCATAACTTTTCCATAGCTCAAATTAAACGGACTTCTACCTCCGCTCCAAACGTTTTCTTTACTATCTAATGCAATTGCACTCATATTGTTTTTTTTAAAATCTTATTTTGATTGAAAATATAAAAAGAACAGGAACAAGTATATCCATAGAACATCAACAAAATGCCAATATGTACTTAATATTTCTATACCTGTACTACTATAAACTTTTTTATTGCGACGAAAATTTACAACTAGAAAAGTTATAACCAAAGCAATAACCCCTCCTAGCATATGTAACAAATGAACGCCTGAAATTAAATATATAAAACTACCAGAAACACCTTCGTGATTACTCGCCAAGGTGATACCACTTGAATGCATTTGCTTATAGCCTAAAAGTTGTAAAATCATGAAAAGTACGCCCAAGAAAGCTGTTATGGAAATAAAGGCCTTATACCGAGTCATATCTCTCTTGCGGAAAGCACTTAAAGATAAATGCATTGTTAGGCTACTCGCTAGAATAACAACTGTAGAAAATGTAAAAGTCTGAGGTAAATCAAACAAAAGCCAATTCCCTTGAGCATTGCGAACTACAAAAGCGCTTGTCCAACCTGCAAACATCATACAAATACTTGCTATCGCTATCCACATCAATAATTTGTGAGGATGTATTTTACTTGTTTCAGAAGTGTTTATTTGAAAAGCGTTGTTCAAGTTTGCTTTAATTTAATTGTTAAATCAATTATTAATTGGTGCAAATTTAGCCAAACTTGGCTATTAATTTGCTTATATGTTAAATTATTTTTTGACTTATCTATGTGACTCAACTTAAAATAGTAAAACAGTGAAACAAATTGTCTATTGTTTGAGTACTTGAGCGCGGTAATGTGAAGTATTTGTATTCACTTGAATTATGTACAAGCCATTTGTATATTGGCTTATATCTAAATCCAATGTGTTATTAGTAAATCCTTTTATAGGTAAGTAGAGCACGCGTCTTCCTGTTACATCGAATACTTTCAAATCAAGTAATGGTTCATGGCTTGGTAATTCGATATGTACTTTTTGTGAAGCAGGATTTGGATACAAGTTAAGCGTTCGCTTTGCAATATCTTCGATACCTACACTGGTAACATTGATTTGCTTGCAAATTGAATCGACACAAATGGATTGATTATTTGCGTAACCAATTACTTTTAAACAAATGTTGTAAGTCCCATTACTTGTATAAGTATGCGAAGGGGAGTTCCAAGAAGAAGTTCCTCCGTCACCAAATGTCCATGAATAGATTGTTGAAGTACAATTATTGCAAGTACTTAAGTTTACGCAGTTCACGGTATTTGCTACATTATTGGTGCTAAATGCAGCATTGGCAGAGCAAAGAACGGGAATAACAACTGTCACAGAGGTACAGAATGTGTCTTTACATGTACCTCCAGAGCTTGAAGTTCCAGTAAAAATTAAACATACATTGTAAGTTCCAGGTCCGCTATATGTATGCACAGGGTTTGGAGATGTTGCCGGCAAAGAGCCATCTCCAAAATTCCATGAATAAGTTGGATTCGCACAAGATAAACAAGTAGAATTACTTGTAAAGTTAGCTTGTAAACCATTGGTCGTGAATGTAAAAGTTGAATTTGCTAAGCAGCCACTCGCTGGGAATATGTTGACTGTAGAACAAATAGTGTCGGAACAAGTTAATCCACCTGTTCCATAAGTACCATTGATGATTAAACATACCGTGTAAACACCAGCAGTGGCATAAGTATGTGCAGGTGAGGCTAAGGTGCTTGAGGTAGCATCTCCAAAATCCCATATATAAGATTGAGTAGCACAAGAGGCACAAGTTGAAGTATTGGTGAATGTGGCTGTATTACCAGCAACGGTATTGGCAAATCCAGCTGTTGCATAACAACCAGGAGCCAACACAGTTATAGTTTGGCAAGTTGTATCAGTACATGTAATCCCAGCTGAGTTTGCAGTATTCATGACCAAACAAACGTTGTAAGTGCCTCCAGTGGCATAAGTATAGGTTGGAGACATAAGTGTAGAAGTACCTCCGTCACCAAAAGTCCAATACCATGTTGTTTGAATATTTACACAGTTTGAGCAATTAGATGTATTTAAAAAGCTTTTGGTTAAAAATGAACCAGATTGTCCAAAGTTCGCATTAGCAATACAATTAGTAATTTGACTTACAGTTACATTTTGGCAAAAAGTATCGATACATGTAATTCCTGCTGAATTTTGACCGGTGAGAACGAGACAAACATTGTAAGTACCAGGTGCCGAAAAAGTAAATGAAGGGTTCGTTTGTGCAGAGGTTCCTTGTCCTCCAAAATTCCATGCGTAGCTTGAATTTACACAATTAGTACAAGTAGATAGATTGCTAAAATTGGCTAGCAAGCCTGATGTGGTGCTTGAGAAATTTGCATTGGCAAAGCATAATACAGGACTAGAACTTATGGTCACTGAATCACAATAGGTTTCGCTACAAGAATTACCGGTAGCATCTTCAAAATACGTCTCTAAACACACATAATATGTCCCAGGTGCGGCGTAGGTATGCGTTGGATTCTGTGAAAGTGAAGGGAAAGAACCATCTCCAAAATCCCATGTCCAATCTGTAAAAAGGCATGTAGGACAAGAAGACAAATCAGTAAAATTAGCTGTTAGACCAGACGTAGTGCTTGAAAATAGGGGTGTTCCAAAA
>JBIIJE010000145.1:0-6113 GCA_044234005.1 Chitinophagaceae bacterium
GTGTGGCTGATCATGCTCTCACATCAGCTACTGATCGTCGGCTTGGTAGGCCGTTACCCTACCAACTACCTAATCAGCCGCACGCCCATCTCAAAGTGCCGGAGCTTTAATCCCAATGCCATGTGACATCGGGATACTATGGGGTATTAATCTCTCTTTCGAGAGGCTATTCCCCGCTCTGAGGGAGGTTGCGTACGTGTTCCGCACCCGTTTGCCGGTCGCCAGCGGGCCGAAGCCCCTGCTGCCCCACGACTTGCATGTGTTAAGCCTGCCGCTAGCGTTCATCCTGAGCCAGGATCAAACTCTCCATTGTAAATGTTTTGTTTTGATGCTGGCTAATTTCAAAGAAATTAGCGCATAATTTAATTTTTTCGCTAAGATTTACCTTATTTAAAAACTTGCGTTTTTATTTTCTGTTGTTTCCGTCTTTCAAAGATCTTTAATTTATTCGTACCATTTTTTCAAACGGAGTGCAAAAGTAAACTTTAAATTGTATCTGCCAAATTTTATTTAAAATATTTCAGATATTTTCTTAGTTTTTTTAAACACTTTAAGAACTATCGTTTGTAACTCAAAGTTTGAATTTTCAAACGGGATTGCAAATGTAAAAATTAGAATTTGATTTCCAAATTTTTATGCAAGTTTATTTTAAATAATTTTAATTTAAAATTTCGTTTTTGATTCGTTTTACAAAGAGCGTTTATTGATTTGGGAGTGCAAAAGTAAGCGAGTTCTCTTATTTGCCAAATTTATTTTTCATTGAATCAATCCTAAATCGTAAAATACCCTTAACTTATTCGCTTAAACCTTTTACAGTATTGCACTACAGGCATATGTAAATAAAATGCAATTGAAAAATTTTAAACAATATGCGCTTGCTCGATGATCCCATTTTGTATGACAACTTCTATATGTTCTTGCAAAGTGGTTGAAAGCTGAACACCCACATAATCTGGTGTAACAGGAAACTGTTTATGCTTTCTATCAACCAATACTGCAATTTGAATTCTTGAGGGCATCGCTTTTAAAAAAGGTTGTAAACCATACAACAATGTCCTGCCTGAATTTGCCACATCATCTACAACAATAATTTCAGCATTTTCTAAACTGAAATTCATATCAATTTCGCATTGAGTAGGCTGGTGTTTATTGATACTTATTTGTATCACCTGGATTTCAATATCATGAATTTTAGAAATTTCAATTTGTAACAGCTTTGCAATAGCCAATCCATTCTTTTCGATTCCAGCCAATACTAGTTGCTGGCTATGAATCGTATTTTCATAAATTTCATACGCAAGTCGTGTAATTTTAGTAGCAGCTTGTTGCGCATTGAGCAAGATTGTTTTAGAATTCATAAGTTTAAAATTCAATAATTACTTTCTATTAAACATGCAATCTAACAAAAAAATCCGCATGTAATTGTCGAAAGGTTTTTTACATTTGTGATTATACTAGTTATTGACAATTCAATTAAGTTGATTAAAAATAAAAAATAAAATTAATGCATATAGTTCAACAGGTTCTCTTTGTCATTATTGCTTCTATCGGAATCTATTTGTTTGCAAAAAACATGAAAGCCATTCGGAGAAACATTTTGCTTGGTAAAAAATCCGATGTTGATATTCCGAATCAAGAAAAGTGGCGAAACTTAATTTTGAATGCCTTTGGGCAAAAAAAAATGTTTAGTAATCCGTTAGTGGCTATTCTACATTTATTCGTCTACTTAGGTTTTATTATTATAAACATTGAAATAATTGAAATAATTTTAGATGGAATAAGTGGTCAACATAGAATGTTTGCAAATCTCCTCGGTGGTTTGTATCCTATTTTAATTAACTCGTTTGAAATATTAGCTTTTTTGGTGTTGGTGTCGGTAATCGTATTCTTGGCTCGCCGAAATTTCATGAAAGTAAAACGACTTAACCAAGGCGAACTGCTAAGCGGATGGCCACGAAAAGATGCCAATTATATATTGTACTTTGAAATTGTTTTAATGTCGCTTTTCTTAATGATGAATGCAGCAGATAGTTATTTACAAGACTTGTCAGCAGCGCATTATACGCATACAGGCGAATTTGCAATTTCACAATTTTTAAAACCCTTACTTAGTTCATTGCCAGAAACAGCATTAATAATAATTGAAAGATTTTGTTGGTGGGCACATATTATCGGAATATTTGTTTTTATGAATTACCTACCCTACTCGAAGCATTTACACGTAATTATGGCATTTCCGAATTCCTATTATGCTAATGTTTTGCCTCAAGGTAAAATGAATAATATGCCCGAAATTCAAAAGGAAGTATTGTATATGATGCAACCGGAACTTGCTCCTACCAGCCAAGATGCTGCGGCACCTATGAACTTTGGAGCTAAAGACATATTTGATTTGAGTTGGAAAAATTTAATGGATGCATATAGCTGCACCGAATGTGGAAGATGCTCTGCTGCTTGTCCGGCGAATATGACGGGCAAGAAATTATCGCCAAGAAAAATAATGATGTCAACACGTGATAGATTAGAAGAAGTTGGGAAAAATATTGACAAAAACAAGGAATTTATTGCTGATGAAAAACATTTGCTACACGACTATATAACCGCTGAGGAATTGCGTGCTTGTACCACTTGCAATGCCTGCGTAGAAGCTTGTCCGGTTAGTATTTCTCCGCTAGATATAATTATTCAATTGCGAAGAAACTTAGTCATGGAAGAAAGTAATGCTCCACAAGAATGGAATATGATGTTTGGTAATATTGAAAATAATATGGCTCCATGGAAATTTAGCCCTGAGGATAGAGATGCTTGGACAATTAGTTAGAGGATTAGCTAATCTGCCGATATGCCAGTATTGCGATGATAGAATTTGATGATGAATAAAAAAATATAAAATGGGACTTATTAAAACTGAAATAACGTTAGAAAATCCGAAGGAAGTAAACTTAGCGAAATTGACGACTATGGCTTTGGTTGATACAGGTGCTTTACATTTATGTATCCCAAATGAAGTAGCTATACAACTTAATCTAGTAGAATTAGAAAAACGACCTGTAACATTTGCAAATGGAGAAAGCAAATTATGCAGTTATGTAGGACCGATACAGCTAAGATGGCAAAATAGAACTTGCTTTGTAGGGGCAATGGTACTGGGAGATGAAGTTCTATTAGGTGCTATTCCTCTAGAAGATATGGATTTAATCATTCATCCTTCGCAATTCAAGCTTACAGTAAATCCTGAACATCCTAACTACCCTGCAAGTGTTGCGAAATAATCTTCAAATCACTAAATTTTCAAATTAAAATATAATGCAAGTAAAAACATACGCAGACTATCAAGCGAACAACGAAACTCCTGAAATATTATTTTGGGTAGGTTGTGCAGGAAGTTTCGATCAGCGTGCACAAAAAGTAACCAAGGCTTTTGTAGAAATTCTGAATCACCTTGGAATTCAATTTGCCATTTTAGGTAAAGAAGAAATGTGTACTGGCGACCCTGCTAGAAGAGCTGGTAATGAATTTTTATTTCAAATGATGGCTTTCAATAATATTCAAACCATGAATATGTATGGTGTGAAGCGCATTGTTACCACTTGTCCGCACTGCTTCAACACACTGAAAAACGAATACCCAGAGTTGGGTGGTAACTATGAGGTTGTATCGCATGCAGTTTATTTACAAGAATTAATTAATACAGGCAAACTAAAAACTAAAGATGGTGGTGCATTTAAAGGTAAAAAAATTACTTACCACGATAGCTGCTACTTGGGAAGAGCCAATGGTATATTTGAAGCACCTCGCGATGTATTGCAAACACTTGATGCTGAGCTTGTGGAAATGAAACGCTGCAAAACCAACGGTTTATGCTGTGGTGCTGGCGGAGCGCAAATGTTTAAAGAAGAGGAAAATGGCGAAACTCGCGTGAATTGGGAACGCACCGCTGAAGCTATTGAAACAGGTGCCCAGGTGATTGCTAGTAATTGTCCATTTTGTTTAACGATGCTCACAGATGGTGTTAAGAAGAATGAGAAGGAAGAAGAAATTCAGGTATTAGATATTGCGGAGATGATTGTGAAGTCGATTTGATAATGATACGATTTGATAATGATACGATTTGGAAATTTGAAGATGGGGAAATTTGAAGATGTGGAAATTTGAAGATGTAGAAATTTGAAGATGTGGAGATTTGAAAATTATTATGCTAATTGTTTAGGTTACTACTAGATTTATTATTGAACAATAGATAGCGGGCTTGAAGACTGATGCCGAGATTGAAAAAATGAGCACCTGATCTAGCATCCCCGCCCTTTTGACCATAGCGAATACGCATTTCAAATGAATTGTAAAAATTACCAACATTAACATTAGGATCTGGCACTGCATCAATTCTGCCTTTATACTCAACATCAGTTAGTGTATAATCGCACCTAGCTTGTGCTACTAGCTCGAAACGAGGAGTTATTTGTGCTAATACACCAAAACCCACTAATGCACCAAGAGCATCTTCGCGATAAGAATAGCGAGCAAGTGTTTTGCCGTAAACGATAGAGTTAGGATTATCTGGATATGTTTGCTCAAATCGATTGTTAAAAACAGCAATTTCAGTAGTTTGTTGAAGGTTATCAAATTTAAAAGTAGCTCTATCATCATAATTTAATAAGCGACCATAAAAGGCACCCATATTTAATACGAATCTTACTTTTTTATCTTCATTAAAAATTTTCTGTACTGAAATAGGAACTTTTATATATTCTGTCTTAACCAATGCATCCACTGTAAAACTATAACCGCTAGTACCTGTTGAAACTCTTGTTTTACCCATATACTTTTGATTATTCTTTGCCCATTGTGGCTCTATTGAAATACCCCAACGGCTGTTAAACCTATAACCCAATTCGAGACCATATGACGCATTAAAAGTGCGAACGTAATCTAAATCTTCCTTAGCGCGAGAATCATCTAAATTGAATAGATTACTCTTGTAAAAATTACTTCCTAAACCTACAAACATTCCTGACTGCGCTTGCGATGATAGGGCTAGCAGTATGAATGAAATACTAAAAATTATTTTTTGCATGTTTTTAATTTTGTTTTAAAAGTTTGACAAGTTTTGTTTTTTCATCGATGGTAACACTTATTAAATACTGACCGTTGGCGAGCGTACCTATTGAGATTCCTTTATTGGGTTCGGTTACTAATTCGGAATAGATACGCTTGCCTTCCAGGCTTTTTACTTCTACCAAATAGCTAGTAACACCATCAGGCACTTGCACATAAAATACACCTTGTGTAGGATTGGGAAACACAATAATATTAGCATCTTGCGCAGCCGCATCGCCTGGCTTGCTTATACCACCACCACCGCTGCCGCCATTGCCACCACCGCCAGTGCTCGTTAAAGGAATATAAAACGGATTAGACCCGCACTCATAATATCGCGCTGTTCTGTTACCTGCATTATCATACGTAAAATGTATGCTACATAAATTTGTATAGACATGATGAAAGTTATAGTAAGGCTGTGTTAAATAAATAGCTTGTGAATATGCTTTTGAAGCAAAAAATAGTAAAGTTATTAAAAGTAGTTTTTTCATAATTTTTGTTTTGAAAGTTTCATTGTTTCTAAATTAATGTATAATTGCGTTGTTTTTCTTTTGCTTTTATTAAGGGTTAAGACTATATATTTCTCTTCAATAAAACTTAATGAATTAAACCAAAAACCCTTTATTTCTGAGAGTCTTTCAACTTTTCTTAAGTCTGTAAATTTCCAAGATAACCATTTGTTATCTTTCTTTGAGTAAATCTTTATGCTGGCTCTTTCATATTGTTTGGTGAGATACTCATTCCAATCAATTATTACAACAAAATTCCCGTGATCAGAAACGAAAAAACGGTGCCCAAAAACTTTGCTCAACTCGAAGATGGTCTTTGGTTGATTTGGTTGTACCTCGGTGTATATAAAATCCCATGATAAGTCAGATGTTCTCTTATCATAAATATCCTGATATGTATGTGTTACAAATAACTTAAAGCTACTATCCTTAGAATATATTACACGCGGTCGAACCCCTTCAAAAGCAAGTATTCTTGAGCTTACTATCAGAGAGATAATTGTT
>JBIIJE010000040.1:0-20689 GCA_044234005.1 Chitinophagaceae bacterium
GTTTATATAGGAGAGAACAAATTTGTGCATGCTTCCTCTAGCAAAGGTGTTGTGCTTAGCTTGTTATCGGAGAACTATTACAAAAAGCATTTTGTAAGCTTTGGGAGATTGAGATGACTATTTTTTAAAGGTTTTGTTTTTCTATTCACTACCTGGCAGCAAGCCTTGATCGACAGAAAATTTATTCGTTTTTTAATATTATATACGTCTAATTGTAATTAAATTGACACGTGCTATGATAACGAAATTAACTTTGACACTAGAGCAGGAAGTTGTGAAGACTGCTAAAATATATGCGCGAAAGAAAGGAAGAAGTCTTTCTGAACTCATCGAAAATTATTTAAAAGCGATAATTAGTAAAAAGACCAATTCCGATGATTTATCACTGAGAGTAAAAAGGTTAATAGGCTCAGTAAATCTCAAAGAGGACTTCGATTATAAGAAGACTTTAGAAGAACAAATAGTTAAAAGATATAGTAAATGAAGAATCAATTCTTAGAGACTAATGTTATCATAGATGTACTTGGTGACAGCAAACCTTTTTCGAATTCAGCAACAAGGTTGTTAGATTTAGCAGAAAAGGGAAAAATCAACTTGGTATCATTTCAAACAATGAAATCTTGTTTAAACCAACTCAATATCAAAAACTTCAGCGGCATGTTTAAGAATTTTTTGCTCAACCTCAACTAAATCAATTTGTTTGCCTAATTCTTTTTCCATACTTGTAACTTGTTTATTGTGTATGCCGCATGGAATTATCATTTCGAAATAACTTAAATCGGTGTTTACATTTAACGCAAAGCCGTGCATGGTTATCCAGCGGCTGGTTCGAACGCCCATAGCGCATATTTTTCGCGCTTTATGCGGATTGTTGACATCAAGCCAAACACCAGTTTCACCTGGGCTTCGTGTGGTTGCAATATCATATTCGGCAAGTGTGCGAATAATTACTTCTTCCAAATTTCGCATATACAATACGATATCTGGTTTGAGTAGTTCTAAATCGAGAATAGGGTAGCCTACAATTTGTCCTAAACCATGAAATGTGATATCGCCACCTCGATTAGTTTTAAAAAATTCGATTCCTTTTTTTTGTAAGAACTCATTGTTTACCAATAAATTTTCCATAGCACCGCTCTTACCTAAAGTAAATACAGGATTATGTTCGCAAAGTAAAAAATGATTTTTAGTTGATTCGGGCAAAACACCGTCATCAGCAATTTCATGATCTCGATTAGATTTTTTAATCGCTAAATTTTCTGCTAATAATTTTTCTTGATAATCCCACGCTGCTTGATAAGCAATTCGACCTAAATGTTCATATCTAACCGGCAACTTTTGCATCGTGCGAAGATACATCGCTAAAGTATATAGCAACATCAGTCAGCACATTGATTTATATTTGCGAGATATGAATACGAGTGAAATATATGACGAGTTTGATGAGGATGAAATTGAATCAAGCGAAGAGAAGGAAAAACATATCATTTTCGATTTTGTGATTGAGAAAGGTCAAGAGCCTATTCGTATTGATAAATACCTCATGAGCCGAATAGCCGGTAGCACAAGGTCTAAAATTCAGGAAGCCATAGACGATGAATGTGTAATTGTAAACGATAAAATCGTAAAGCAAAATTATAAGGTAAAACCAAATGATCATGTTGTAACCTATTCATTTCGCGAACCACCTAGTACAGAAATTTTACCGGAAAATATTCCACTGGAAATAGTTTTTGAAGACGATGATATTTTGGTCATAAACAAACCCTATAATATGGTGGTGCACCCAGGTCATGGAAATTGGTCGGGTACTTTGGTAAATGCGGTGATGTATTATTTACAAGAAAAAAATCCGAGTCAAAAATTATTACCTCGCATAGGTTTGGTACATCGAATAGATAAAGACACAAGCGGATTATTGGTTGTAGGTAAAACAGAGAAAGCTGTACTTGCTTTGTCGGACCAGTTTGCGAAGCATACCGTAAATCGCTTATACTATGCTTTGGTATGGGGCGATGTAGCTGAAGATGAAGGTCGAATTGAATCTCACATAGCGCGCCATGAGAGATTTAGAAAAATATTTGCAACCTATGAGGAAGATGAAGGAAAGGGAAAGCATGCCGTAACACATTACAAGGTAATTGAACGATTTAATTACGTAACTCTTGTGCAATGCAAATTAGAAACAGGACGCACGCATCAAATACGGGTGCATATGAAATCGATAGGGCATACCTTATTTAATGATGAAACTTATGGGGGTGAGAAAATTTTGAAAGGAACCATTTATGCGAAGTATAAAAGTTTTGTAGAAAATTGCTTTGCGATTTGTCCGCGTCAAGCATTGCATGCCAAAACCTTAGGATTTATTCATCCCGCCACAGGAAAACAAATTGATTTTGAAAGTGAAATGCCAAGTGACATACAAGCCGTACTTGAAAAATGGAGGGTATATGTGAAAGCAAAAAATTTGATGGAAGACAGAGAGTAATTCTCAAAACTTTTCCGTATTACTCATATGCGTAATACCATCATGTGTTAAATACGATATCATTTCGGAGCATGAAATAAAGATAATCATGCATTCCACGCCAGTAATAAATGAAAACCTTTTCGCTTGGGAATAAATTAATGAAATGGTGTTCCAATGGGTGTTTTGTATCAACAATTATATCGGGCATGCCCATTAGCTCGATAATTTTTTTCGAGGGGTGCCATCAGAAATACTATCTCCTAAAAGTTGCATCACATCCATGAGTCCGCTTCCAAAATGTTGGCAACATTCACTCGCACTTAAGTATCGTAGTTGTTTATATCTTTTGCTCAATGCCTTTATATTTTGTTTATCACGAGCTAGCAATTCACAACAGTTTTGAGCCATCATTTTATTCATGATACAAAAGAAAACAAATATTAAAAAAAATCTAAGTATCATCATCGGTTAGAATTCATTTTCATCCGGGAATCCATACCATAGCAACTTACATTTTGCTTTTGTGATATCACGCCAATTATTCGTTTCAAATTGTATCATACAAACTCCACATGTAGGCATGTCATGAAGCACATTTTTTACTAAATGATTTATATAATCGCTAATCCCTGGATTATGGCAAACAATAATAGCCACTGAAAAGGTATTTGAAATTTGCAAAATTTCCGATTCTATGATATGTGGTTTGGCATGATAAAGATTACGTTCAAATTGAATATCTGATACCTTGAAGTTTATTTCTTCTGCTAGTAGAATTGCAGTTTGCTTGGCTCTTAGCGCATCGCTAGAAATAATTTTCTCAACGCCAATCGACTTGGCAAGCATTTTTTGGCCCATGATAACAGCCTGTTGCATACCATCATCATTGAGGCTCCTGTCAAAATCTAATTGATTGAACGAACCCCAACTTGCTTTGGCGTGCCTTACGAGTAATATCGTTTTCATAATTTATAACTCAAAAATATCGCAACTCAACGAGAAATTGCAATCACTTTATATCAACAACTCATATTCTGTTACATTTGCAGCATGCGAAAAAATATTATTTATCTGCTAATAGTTTCTGTATTGGCTTTTGCTACCTATTGGTTTGTATTTCGAGAAGATGGACAATCATTCTCTCAATCAGAGGCCAATTTTACGGTGTCTGATACGAGTAAGATTTCTAAAATATTTATGACTGATATTCAAGGAAACACAGTGACACTCAGTCGAAAAGATAAGGAATGGCTGTTAAACAATAAGTATATAGCCAATTGGGATATGGTGAATTTATTACTCACAGCATTAAAAAATCAAAAACCAGAACAGCCTGTTCCCGCTAATTATCATGATAAAGTGGTAAAAGATTTGGCGACAAGTCATGTCAAAGTGGAAGTTTATGAAGCAGAAGAGCTAACTCATAAATTCTATGTCGGAAAAGATCCGGCCCCCAATAATTTAACCTATATGCTTACGCAAGATGCCAAACGACCTTTTATTGTGAGATTTCCTTTTGAAAATGCTTTTTTAGGAATACGATACAATACCAATTCAGAAACATGGAGGTCTAAGCAAATTTTTTACAATAATGCTCCTATTGAATATGTGGATGTGAAGTATAAAGATTCAGTACAATATAGTTTTAAGGTAGTACAAAATGGAGATAAGTTAGCGGTGAGTGGCAACCGAACTTTTACTGAACCTATGAATGAAAAGCGCGTTAAGTCGTTTCTGGGTTTTATGGATAAATTATTTTGCGTGGCTTACGAGAATAAAAATACCGAGAAGGAAAAAATATTAAGTAAGGGCAGGGAAATGGGCACTTTCCATATCAAGCGGAAAAACCATGACGAAGAGAAAGCAGTTATTTATTTTCGACCAGCCGATAAAGGCACAAGAGCTCCCATTGTATTGAATGGTGTGGAATATGATAATGAATATTTTTACGGCTATATCAACGATACCGACTTTATCAATGTAAGCTCAGTTGTTATTCAAAAAATGTTTAGAACCTTACCTGAATTTTTTGAGGCGGATACAGCTCAGAATTAATTTCTTAATAATCGTATTGACGGCGAGCAGCATTTAAACGAAACCCAGTATAAACTTGTACGCTACTGAATGTAGGTTGTTTTTTGGTACTCGCAGTTTCATCGCGATAATTCAAACCTAAATCTACAAACAAATTATCTTTAATTTCATAAGAAGCATTTACGTTGGTAAACATAACTGTAGAAGCAAAACCATTGAATAATTTTACACCATACTTTGCATTTCGTTGGTCGTAATCACGAAAAATATTACCACCAAAAGTAAATCCTGTCGAAGATGTGTCGCGTCCTTGTCGGTTGTAAATCGTTTTCCAAGTAAGGTATAATTTTTTCATTGGCTTATATCTCACAATCAAATTTGCATCGGCAAAATTTGCACCATAAATGTGAGCTAATTCTTGGTTGTAATTCGTATGATTCGCTACTGAATCGCGGAAGGTGTATGTAAATGGTCGAACCACATTTAATTCAGCTTGTATCATTAAGTTTTTAATACCTATCGGATCTGCAACTTTTATACCTGCTTGCAAACCATATTTATTTGCCCACCAACCATTTCGTGCAGCTAACTCACTAAATTTAAATTCATCTAACGCAACTTGACCGTAGAATTGAGTTTTGAAGCGGGTATTAATTTTGAAGTTCATACCTACCATCGCGTTGTCTGGACTGCCCAATGCTTGTTCTATACTGCGATATAAAATAATTGGGTTCATATATTGAAACTCAAAATGGCTTGGATTTTCGCGTCCAAATACCACACTTTCGAATAGGCCTAATTGCATCCATTTTCCGACACGCATACTTAAATGATGCATGGCTGCATATTTTTTGGGTAAAATTCTATCTCCTGCGCGCAAGTAGGTAGGTGTTAATTCCATGAATAAATTTTGGTAATTAAATCTGCCTAAGCGAGTATTGATTTTTGCGAATAAATAATTTGCACCTTGGTCGCCTAAAAACAAACTACGATAACCATCTCCTATTTGAAATCTATCGTGTCCAAACGAAATATTCATCGTGTTTTTAATGACGGAGGCATCAAAGTATCCTGCGGCATAGATATAATCTCTTGCATTCCCTGGTTTTTCTTTTTTAAATTCTTTAAAATATTTATGGCCTTGCACAGCATTATGTGTCGCATTATAATTCTGAAAATGCAAAGGTCCGCGTTCTTGATTATCAGTGAACACTGTATAGAATGCAATTCTTTTTGCAATATTGCCGCGCAATTCCAGTCCACGAGAATTGTAAAAAAGAGTTTGGTTTGTGTTTCCTGTTTCTACCATTTGCTGGTAAGCGAGAACGGGGTTTAATACTAAATCAAAATTGCTTCCTTTTACATTTAAAAAATCAGATTTGTATTTATAAAAAGATTTTAGAATAGGTTTTTTCGATTTTTGCCAAGCATCATCAGATGATGCGTATTCCGCATTTTTAGCAATCATACGTTTTATATCAAAAACTTCTGATTCACTCAGCAAAGCTTTATTTTTTTGCAAGTACATTTCAAGAAACGCAACTTTATCCTTCATCGGAATGGCATTCAGGTCGGTATGCAGTGTATCGCTAATTCTTTCGTTTAAGATATCTAAACGTTCAAGTTGATAAGCATCATCCAAACCTCGGTTTATATTTGCAGATTGGGCTAAAGTTTGTAATATGCAGCCAAGGCATAAAAAGGTGAGTAGCGATTTTTTCATTTCGTAAAGTTATATCGGGTAAAAGTAAATATTATACCTTTTAAATTTTAATATTATGAGTAATTATTTAATTAAGAATACTTCAGTTATCAATGAAGGAAATATTCAACAGCAAGATGTGTTTATTAAAAATGGGCGTTTTGAAAAAATAGGGAATAGCATCGCGACCAAAGAAAAAGTAATAGAAATTGATGGAGAGTATTTGCACTTATTGCCGGGCTTGATTGATGATCAAGTTCATTTTCGCGAACCTGGTTTAACCCATAAGGCATGCATTGCTACAGAAGCGTTAGCAGCGGTAGCAGGCGGTGTGACAAGTTTTATGGAAATGCCTAATGTAATACCACCCACTTTAAACATCGATTTGCTTGAACAAAAATTTGAGATCGCAAAGCGTTCTTCCGTGGCAAACTATTCATTTTTTTTAGGTGTTTCCAACGATAATTCAACCGAAGCCCTCGCAATCAATAAACACAAGAACGAAATTTGTGGACTTAAAATATTTATGGGTTCTAGTACGGGCAATATGTTGGTCGATAATATCATAACACTTGAAAAAATATTTTCTGAATGCGAGGTGCTTATTGCCACGCATTGTGAAAGAGAAGATATTGTAGTAAAAAATTTACAAGTTTTAAAGGACAAACAAGTTGATTACAATCATGCCAGATTTCATCCTATCATTCGAAATGAAGAAGCGTGTTACGAATCTTCTGTAGGCGCTATTCAACTGGCAAAAAAGTATAATACACGATTACATATTTTACATATTACTACCGAGAATGAATTGCAGCTTTTTACTAATTTATTTCCTTTAGCAGAGAAAAGAATTACATCAGAGGTATGTGTACATCATTTGCATTTTACTGCAAACGATTATGACAAATTTGGAAACTTAATAAAATGTAATCCTGCTATTAAAGCGAGTCATCATCGCGAAGCCTTGTGGCAAGGTTTGCTCGATCATAGATTAGATATTATTGCTACCGATCATGCGCCGCATACTTGGGAAGAGAAAAATAAGCCTTATACTGAAGCTCCAGCAGGCTTGCCTTTGGTGCAACATAGTTTACTTATATTGTTAGAAGCATATCATGCAGGACGAATTAGTTTGCCTATGTTAGTAGAAAAGGCTTGCCACGCACCCGCAATTTGTTTTCAAGTAAAAGAAAGAGGTTATATTCGGGAAGGTTATCATGCGGATGCTGTGATGGTAAATTTAAAAAAAAGTACGAGTGTTGAAAAGTCAGATTTGTTTTACAGATGCGGGTGGAGTCCATTTGAAGGTCATATTTTCCCAAGTACAATTGAGCGGACTTTTGTAAATGGCAATATAATTGTAGAGCAAGGCAAGCAGGTTAGTGAAATAACTGGAAGTCGATTAGAATTTGTGAGAGACTAATGAGAGATCTCTTGAATCCAGTGTAATAGATTGATTTTAAATTATAAATAGTTCAACTTATTTTAACTCAAATTACACAGTAGGATTTTACAAAGTAAAATTCTACTGTGTAAGATAGGATTATGAATGTTCGAAATATTTTCTAGATCTCAAACTTAATGATCGATTTTGTGCGATTGACAATATTGTTTCGATAATAGCGTTATGTTTTCATGTATTTTTGAATTTATGAATTTATTGCGATTTATCATCTTGCTGATTTTATTTACACCTATTCATAGCCTAATAGCACAACCTAATCCAGTTGGACAATGGCAATCTTATTTTACATATACAAGTTCGACAAGTACTGCCTGCGTGGGTAATAAAGTATTTTTCGGGCAAGCACATTTGTTAGAATATGATACGGAAGAAAAATCATTTACCACTTATTCAAAAGTAAATGGATTAAGTGATATCAATATTCAATTACTATGTTACGATCCTTCAAGTCAATTCATGATTATTGTTTATAGCAATTCCAATATTGATTTATTCAAAGACAATGTATTTTATAATATTCCAGACATTAAAAATTTGAATGTAATTGGGAGTAAACAAATTCATAATATTTATTTCAGAAACAAGCTGATTTATATTAGTTCCGATTTAGGTATTATTGTGCTTGATCCAATCAGAAAGGAAATTAAGGAAACTTATAAATTAGAGTTAAGCGGAAGTCCTGCGTCTGTAAATGCATTAGATAGTAAGGGAGGTTTATTTTATGCCTTGACAAATAAAGGAATTTTTACAGCAGATCAAAGTAATCCTAATTTGCAAAATTTTACAAACTGGACACTCATCAATCCCAAGAATGCTTTAGACATAGTTAATTTACAAGACTCATTATACATCATGGATTCAACGAGTGTTTACAAAATAAGTAATACAAGTTTGGATTTGATGTATGCAGGTAAATCAAAGTGTAAGCGCTTAAAAAAAGGAGTCAGCAATTTCTATTTATGTGAATCGAGTGCAAGTGAACGGCAGTTACGTGTGTTTGATGTCTTGGGAAATTTAGTGGATAGTGTAAGAAATATTAATCCGAGTGATGTGGTGGAGAAAAGTGCTGACGAGCTATGGATTGCTGATATTTGGGAAGGTTCAATACGTATTGTCGATCGAAGTATTAAAGATGTGATAAGACCAAATGGAATAAATCTGAATTCGGTATATAATTTGAGTTACGCCGACGGTGACATGTTTGTTTCAGCAGGCAATATATCGGCTTGGAATGTAAGTTTGACACCTGCTAGTATTTCGAGGTTGAAGCCAAATGGCGATTGGATTTGGTACACACGCGATAATGGTACTGCAGGGTTAGAGGATAAAATTGATATTTTAGATGTAGCCTACGATAAGCGAACTGGAGGTATGTACGCGGCTTCATTTGCTGATGGTTTATGGGAGTGGAAACCTGATAATACTTCTACTACCTACAAGAATACACCTTACATAGTTCCCTATGGGGGAAGCAACCGTTTAGCAGATGTTGAATTTGATAACGACTATAATTTATGGATGACAAATTATGGTTCCGATAACCAACTTGTTGTAAAATTGAAGGATGGCACATGGCAAAAATTTTCGCTGCCTAGCAATGCAACAGAAAGAACTGCTACGCAAATAGTAATTGATGATGCAAATCAAAAATGGGTGTTAGCTCCACGAGGTCTGGGGGTATATGTGTATAACGATAATAATTCTATTTCAAATAAAAATGATGACAAGGTAAAATTATTGACCAAAGGAGCGGGCTCAGGTAATCTACCTACATCGGATCCGAATTGTATTGAGAAAGATAAAACTGGGAAAATTTGGATAGGTTCATCAAGTGGTATTGGAATATTCAACTGTCCAGAAAGCATTTTCACCACAGAAGGTTGTGATGCCGAATTGAAAATAGTAAAGTATGATGCCGATGCAGGACTTTTATTTCAAGGCGAGAATATAAAAAGTATTGCTACAGATGGTGCAAATAATAAATGGATTGGAAGTGAAAATGGTGTTTGGTTAATTAGTGATGATGCAGAGAAAATTCTACAACGATTTACTACAGATAATAGTCCGTTGCCTAGTAATTCAATCCGAAAAATATTGGTTCATCCGATAAGCGGAGAAGTGTTTATTGCCACCGAACAAGGACTTGTTTCGTTTCGTGGAGATGCAACAGAAGGAGCAGCTAGTAACGATGATATATTAGTATTCCCGAATCCTGTGCCTAGTAATTTTGAAGGCACTATAGCGATCAAAGGTTTAGTGACAAATGCAGATGTTCGAATCACAGATGTATCTGGACAGCTGGTATTTCGCACAAAAGCGCAAGGAGGGCAAGCTGTTTGGAATGGTAAAAATTATACTGGTTTTCGGCCACGAAGTGGTGTGTATTATGTGTTTGTTACCAATGAAGATGGTTCGGAAACAAAGACGACAAAATTTATTTACAACGAATAATTTTATTGTATACGATTGAGATTCTATTACCAATCTTTTTCCAATTTCATCGGTTGCCCAGTTCCTTTATCTTTTTTTGCTTTTAATTTTTTCTCTTCTTGGTTTAAGGCATTAAGTAATTGTTCGGCTTGCTCTTTGGTAAGTTTACTCGGCTGAGGCTTTGGCTTTTCGGGTGCACGCTGATCATCAGATTGTTGCTCGGATTTGGAAGGTTCTTCTTTTTGTTCTTTTTTATCCTGCTGTTTATCTTGTTGTTGCTTATCCTTTTTTTCGTCTTCCTTCTTTTCGTCTTTATCTTTTTGATCTTGTTGTTGTTTCATTTTTTGAGCATAAGCCAAATTGTATTTAGTATTCGCAGAGTTTGGATTGTCGCGCAATGATTGCTTGAAATATTTGATGGCGTCATCCCATTTTTTTTGTTCTAAAAATGTATTACCCATATTGTGGTTAGAGCTTGACTTTAAAGATTTGTCTTTAGAGTTTTTCGCACTTTCTTCATACTGTTTGGCAGCGCCTTCAAAATCTTTTTGTTGGTATTGCGCGTTGCCTAAATTGTATTGTGCTTCCCTATTTTTTTTGGCGACCACGGCTTTTTGATAAGCAGCAGCAGCGCCTTTATAATCGCCCTTGCTATATAACTTATTACCCGTATAGATGTGCTGATCGGGGGTTTGAGCCATGATAATTTGGCATGCAAAAAGACAAACTATCGTAAATAAAATTCTCATGCAAGTTTTAATTTTTTTCTTTCAGTGATCAGGTATTCAAGCAGTAATAAAACGAAAGTTATGATTAAAAAATATTGGAAATAAGAATTGAAATCAGAGAACATCATGTCGCCAAAATTCTTTTGCTCAGACGAGTTTATTTGTTCTGCGATTGTTTCAGCCGCGCTTTCTGTATTTTGCAATTTGACATAAATGCCTTGACCCTCTTGCGCAATGGTTTGCAAGGAAGCTTCATTTAATTTAGAAATAACCTCATTGCCTTGTTCATCTCTCTTGTTCTGTTTCATTTCATCGTCCCAGATGACAGAACCCTCAGGAGATCCAATACCAATGGTACTTATCATAATGCCTTCGTCGAGGGCTTGTTTTACTTGATCCTTCGCTTTTTCATCATGATCTTCACCATCGCTTATTATGACTAGACTTTTATATTTTGTTTCTTTATTATTAAATGATTTTCTAGCCATTTCTATGGCATCACCAATTACAGTTCCTTGGGTGGGTAGCATGTCAGGATTGGCGGCGGCTAAGTTCATTTTCAAAGCCGAAATATCCACTGTTAGCGGCACAGAAACGTAAGCTTTTCCGGCAAAAAGAACTAGCCCAATTCTATTGTTGCTTACTTTTTCTAATAGTCTGGCGATGAATTGTTTCGATTTTTCTAGTCGATTTGGAGAAATATCTTTAGCGAGCATGCTTTTGCTCACATCAAGTGCAATAATTAAGTCAATGCCTTTGCGTTCAACTTTTTCGCTTCGTGAGCCTTTTTGCAAATTTGCTAATCCTATCGTGCCAACAAATAATGCAGCTATAATTAAACCAAATCGAATATGATTTCTTTTTAGATGAAAAGTTGGCATAAGTTTATTGACAAGTGCTTCGTCTCCCAAGAGTTTTATTTTTTTATTTCTGTTTATCAAACTAAGCACATAAAGTAAGATAGGGATTGCCAGCAAAAGAATTAGCCATAAGTATTCGAAATGTTGAAAACGCCACATGTTGTCAAAAATACTAATTCAATGTAGCATGCCGAAATACTTTAAGGAAGTTTTAACGCTTTGAGCTGAAATCCATGTGATTAATATAATAAGTTGAGAACATTATTATTAGTCAGATTCGCTCGGTCAAATTTCTGTTGTTGGAAGAATGGGTGTCACCTAAAAACGCTTTTCCTCCTATGATATGTTTTATAAACTATAAACATCGTAAACTTTTAGTTTAACTTAAATGACGACTTCCACTTTCATGTGATTTGCAAAAACACCGAACATAGTTCAACATTTCAAATGTCAAAAGGCAATCGTTAAAGAGCAACCCGATTAGTGATGATATTATTTATTTCCCTTTTACTATCTTCATGTCCAAATTAAATTAAATTAATATGAAGCCCCTTTTAATCATACTACTTATATCCTGCAGTACCCTTTATGCCCAAGATGAAAATAAATGGGATGTAAATAATATCAAAGGTCCATTTAAAGAATTCTCTTTTACCACCGATGAAGGTACATGGATGAATCTGGATGTATCGCCAGATGGAAAAGAAATTGTATTTGATATACTGGGTGATATTTATATCATGCCTATTGAAGGTGGTAACGCGAAATGTTTACGCAGCGGTATGGCCATGGAAGTGCAACCCAAATTTAGCCCGAACGGGAAACAAATTTTATTTACATCTGATGCCGGGGGTGGAGATAATATTTGGATAATGCAAAAAAATGGTAGTAAACCAAAGCAAATTACCAAAGAAAGTTTTCGTTTGTTAAACAATGCCGTATGGACACCCGATGGGGAATACATTATAGCACGTAAACATTTTACTTCACAACGTTCTTTGGGTGCAGGTGAACTTTGGATTTATCATACTTCAGGAGGGGAGGGATTGCAATTAACTCCTCGTAAAAATGATCAACAAGATTTGAACGAACCTAGTTGTAGCCCTGATGGTCGTTATGTGTATTATAGTGAAGATGTGTATCCAGGGGGATATTTTCAATACAATAAAGATCCAAATAATCAAATTTTTGTAATCAAAGCTTATGATAGAGAACGAGGAATTTCAGAAGAGATTACAGGTGGTCCCGGAGGCGCATTTCGACCGCAAATTTCCCATGATGGAAAAACATTGGCATTTCTAAAACGAATTCGAACTAAAACCATTTTGTACCTACGCGATTTAAACAGCGGCGAAGAATGGCCTATTTATGATCAATTAAGTAAAGACCAACAAGAAGCATGGACAACCTTTGGCGTTTATACCAGCTTTGCTTGGATGCCTGATAATCAATCTATCGTTATTTGGAATAAAGGAAAAATACACCAAATAGATATCCAACAAACTAATCAATCTAAAGTCATTCCGTTTTCCTGTAAGATAAAAAATCACGTAGCCGATGTGGTTCGTTTTAAGCAAAAAATAAATGAGGATGTATTCACCGCAAAGGTAATCAGGCATGCAACCACTTCTCCTGATGGTAAATTGGTGGTGTTTAATGCGGTAGGCTATTTATGGAAAAAATTCTTGCCTAATGGAAAATCAGAACGAATAAGTAATAGTCTCGATTTTGAATTTGAACCTGCTTTTTCTCCAAATAGTAGAAGTATCGTGTACACTACTTGGAACGATACTGCACTTGGTGCTATTTATAAATTAGATTTATATGGTAATGATGGACCCACAAAATTAACGACAGATAAAGGTACTTATCGCAATCCTTCATTTTCTCCTGATGGAAAAAAAATATGTTACATGAAGGAAGAAGGCAATACTATTATGGGTTATAATTTCACGGTAAAGCCTGGTATCTATTTGATGACTGCGACAGGGGGGGCGGCTGAATTTATAAGACGCGATGGTTATGCCCCAAAATTCAATCATAATAGCGATAGAATCTATTATGAAGTGGGTAATAATTTAGCAAGTTGTAAATTAGATGGCAGCGACGAACAAACTATTTTCAAAAGTACATATGGTAGTCAGTTTGTGGTATCGCCAAATGGCAAATGGGTTGGATTTGTAGATTTACATCAAGTATATATCGGTGCATTTCCAGGTATTGGAAAAACGATAGACATGACTGCAGGCACTTCGTCGGTTCCTGTAAAAAAAGTTTCACGAGATGCTGGTATTAATTTACATTGGAGTGGAGACAATAAAAAATTATACTACACATTAGGCAATCAGTATTATGTTATTCCATTAGCTGATCGAT
Source organism: Chitinophagaceae bacterium (assembly GCA_044234005.1). Lineage (GTDB taxonomy): Bacteria > Bacteroidota > Bacteroidia > Chitinophagales > Chitinophagaceae > OLB11. Next base: position 14,069 of record JBIIJE010000040.1, read on the forward strand.
TCGAATTTATTGCTAACAAAGCAGATTCATTATTCAAAGCCCCAGAAAAAGGAATTACGCTAGAAGTGGTTTCCCCAACAGACAAACCAAATGGAATCATCGTTTTAAAAAATGCACGAATCATAACCATGAAGGGTAATGAGGTCATTGAAAATGGTAGCATCGTAATTGAAGGAAATAAAATTAAATTTATTGGCAAAAGCAGTAACATAAATATTCCGACCAATGTACAAATTATTGATTGCAAAGGCAAAACCATAACACCAGGTTTTATTGATGCCCATGCCCATGGTAATCACTTTAGATATGGAATAACCCCGCAACAAAATTGGCCTTATTACGCTAACCTTGCCTATGGCGTTACCACGATGCACGATCCATCTGCAAACAGTGAGATGGTATTTGCACAAAGTGAATTGGTGAAGGCGGGTAAAATGGTTGGTCCTCGAATATTTTCAACCGGAACGATTTTGTATGGTGCTGAGGGAGATTTTAAAGCCGTTATTAATTCTATGGATGATGCCCGAAGTGCATTACGCAGAACAAATGCCTATGGTGCATTTAGCGTAAAAAGTTATAACCAACCTCGCAGAGAACAAAACCAAATGATCATTCAAGCTGCTCGTGAATTAAATATTGAAGTAGTACCAGAAGGGGGTTCCTTTTTTTATCATAACATAGGTATGATCTTCGACGGACATACAACCATTGAACATAATTTACCTGTAGCAACACTATACAATGATGTGATAAATTTATGTAAGCAATCCAAAACAGCTATTACTCCTACGCTGATTGTTTGTTATGGTGCCCCCAATGGTGAGTATTATTGGTATCAGCACACAAATGTGTGGGAAAAAGAAAGATTGCTAAAATTTACACCACGTGGCATTATAGATTCTCGCAGTAGATTTCGAACTATGTTGCCGGAGGAAGAATACGATAATGGTCATATTTTGGTTTCCAAAAGTTTGAAAAAATTAAATGATGCTGGTACCTTAATCAATATGGGGGCGCATGGTCAACTGCAAGGACTGGGTGCTCATTGGGAAATTTGGATGATGCAACAAGGGGGCATGACCAATCATGAAGCGTTAAAGACGGCAACTATAAATCCCGCTATCAGCCTTGGCTTAGATGATTATATTGGTTCGTTAGAAGTTGGCAAACTTGCCGATATTTTAATCATGAATGCGAATCCGTTGGAAGATATTAGAAATACCGAAAGCATTCAATACACCATCATCAATGGAAGATTATATGATGCAGATAATATGAATGAAGTTGGCAATTACCTTAAACCTAGGACAAAGTTTTTTTGGGAAATGAATAAAAGTTCAGAGGCATTTGAATTCCATGAAGGTGGTCATGGCTTTATGGAAGGCCATATAGATGATTAGAAACTGTACCCTGCGGCTGGAAGAATGATGGGTTGCCTTTGCACACTTGCCCACTTGTGATTTGCCATACTAAACATAAACAAATTCTCACATGCTTTCGTAGCGCAATATTTGTAATGTCCAATTTTTGCTTGATATAATTTCTGTAATTCAATTCCGAGATCATGAATCACTGAAACACGAAGGGTGAAAAACAGGGTGAAAGCGAGATATAAAAGCAAAGCGAGAATAAGTTCAAGAGATTCGCTCTTTTTTTCATTCTCGCTCTGCTTTTGTGGTGTGGGAGGGAATTGAACCCCCGACACAAGGATTTTCAGTCCTTTGCTCTACCAACTGAGCTACCGCACCTTTTCTAATTTAGGTTGGCAAAAGTATATAATCTAATTTAAAATGGCAATTATTTTTTTCTCCTTTTCAATACGAATAGTACAAGTAAGACCAGCCATATGAACAACATAGGTACTGATTTACGACATAAATCGATGACTTGCTCCAAAATATTTAATGCTAGCAGCGAAACCAACATGTAATTAGTTTACATATTCACTTAAAAATTTTATCCGCATCAACCTAAATTGATCTACACTTAGACTGTTTTCCGTCAACATGTTGCTGGCTTCATCTAAACTACCACTCTCGCTAGATTGGAAAAAGTCTACCATGTCTTCTTGGTCATATTCGTCCACATAATCATTGATACAATAATCTAGATTTAGTTTGGTGCCGCTTGATACGATTGTTTCCATTTCTTGCAATAACTCAGGCAGCTTGATATTCTTCATACGTGCAATGGTGTCGAGAGGAATTTTTTTATCGATATTTTGAATGATAAATACTTTCAAGCCGCTCTTATTTACCACACTTTTCATGATAAATTCATCCTCTTTTTCGATATTATTTTCTTCTACATATTTCGCAATAAATTCGATAAACTTTTTACCATACTTTAAGGCTTTTCCTTTGCTTACACCTTGTATATTCTCAAGCTCTTTCATGGTTGTGGGGTACATAGTTGCCATTTCTTCCAATGAGTTTTCCATGAACACAATCCAAGGTTGTATGCCTTGCTGTGTAGCTACTTGACGGCGAATATCTTTCAGTATTTCAAGTAGTTTGGGATCTATTACAGCAGAGCCTGCTTGGCCACCACCACCTGTTTCTTCATCATCACCATCGGCGCCATCAAATTTATGGTTAAGTGATAATTGCAATGAATAAGGTTTTTTCAAAAATGCCTTGCCTTTATCCGTTAATTTCAGCAAACCATATTCTTCTATATCTTTTCTTATCAAGTCTTCAACCATCATTTGGCGCAAAAGTGAAAACCAAAAATGATCATCCATTTGAAAATGCGCACCCATGCTAAAGCATTTAAGTTTATCATGCTTATAAGCTTGAATTTGTGTGTTGGTTCTACCAAGAATTACATTTATTACGTAATCTATCGTGAACATTTCTTTGAGTTCTTTAATGGTTTGCAAACTCGTATGTACTGTGTCTTTTACATCAATTTTTTCTTTCGGATGCAAGCAATTATCACACATGCCACAAGATTCTTCTTGATAGGTTTCGCCAAAATAATGAAGTAGCACTTTTCGGCGGCAAATCGAACTTTCAGCATAGGCAACAGTTTCGCCAATAAGTTGAGCTCCCATTTCTCGCTCTGTTAGAGGTTTGTCGCGCATTAGATGTTCAAGCTTTTGTACATCTTTGTAGGAGAAATACAAAATACATTTACCTTCTAGGCCATCGCGTCCCGCACGTCCAGTTTCTTGGTAATAATTTTCGATTGATTTAGGAATATTATAATGTATCACAAATCGAATATCTGGCTTGTCGATTCCCATACCAAAAGCAATAGTAGCAACAATAACATCCACGCCTTCCATCAAAAATTTATCTTGTCTATCACCGCGTGTTTTACTATCCAATCCTGCATGATAGGCTACTGCACTAATCCCATTCGCTACTAAAAGTTCTGCCAAATCTTCAGTTGTTTTTCTATTTAAAGTATAGATGATACCGCTCTTACCTCGATTTTGTTGTATAAATTTTACAATCTGTTTTACGGTTTGGTCTTTCTTGCCTTTGGGTACAATTTCATAATACAAATTGTGGCGATTGAATGATGAAATAAAAATATTAGGTTTGTTCAACACTAAGTTCTTTTGGATATCATCTTGTACTTTCGGTGTAGCTGTAGCGGTGAGCGCTATAATATTTAGCTTAGGATTGATGGTATTAATAATCTCTCTAATCTTGCGATACTCTGGTCTAAAATCATGTCCCCATTCTGAAATACAGTGAGCTTCATCAACCGCTATAAAAGAAATTTTTAGTTCACGCAGAAAATCCACATTTTCCTCTTTGGTAAGTGTTTCAGGAGCAACATAGAGCATTTTTGTTTTGCCTGCTATTAAATCTTCTTTTACTTTTTTTACTTGTCCTTTATTCAAAGATGAATTTAAAAAGTGAGCTACATTTTCTATTTCACTGTAACTTGTCATTAAATCAACCTGATTCTTCATCAAGGCGATTAAAGGTGAAACGATAATAGCTATTCCATCACTAATCAATGCGGGTAATTGATAACAAAGTGATTTACCACCACCTGTTGGCATGATTACAAATGTATCTCTGCCTGATAAAATACTTTCTATAATTTTCTCTTGCTCATCTTTGAAATGATCAAATCCAAAATTTTCTTGTAAAGCTTTTTTTAAGACAGACATGTCCGCCTTTTTTGCTTTTGCCATAGTTCGTTATTGTTTTTTAAAATGTTCGCGATTCATGAACTAATAAGGATATTCTTGAAACGTGATACTAATATAATTCAATTAAATTCCACTTGCAACTATTTTGCAGTTTTTTTAATTGGGAGTCGAAGTTAAAACAGAAAGCTATCATAGAGAATCAATAGCTAGTTAAAATTTATAGATATTGTATAAAGACCTATAATGAACTTATTCTTAAGTGCAATAAAGATGTTGCCCACAGGAAAAATAAGAATTAACGTCATTTTACAACCTTGCTTTCTAGTAAAATCGGATATTTGAAAGCGTGAAATCTATTCTTTTCAGCACCTTATTTTTTTTATTGGCTTTGCAATCCTTTGCACAAGAGCAGTTATTGCAGGTGGCTAAACAATATTTATTAGCTGGGAATTACGAAAAAGCTGTGATAACCTATAAGCAGTTGGCAGAATATAATCCCGATGATGTCAGTATTCAGCAAGATTATGTGAGTTGCTTAATGGCGTTGAAGGATTATAAGACCGCAGAAACAGTTTTGAAGAAACTTATAAAAACTTCGAAAAATAAAAGCCAATATGATTATACCTTGGCAAAACTTTGGTTAGCACAAGGTGAAACGAAAAAGGCAAATAAAATTTTTGACAAACTCATTGATGCTGTACCACCGGTTGAAAAAGAATACAGGGCATTGGCGGATAAGTTTATAAAGGAAAACTTGATCGATCAAGCCATTCAATTATATGACAAGGGGAAACGAGAAAATGGAGCGAATCCTTATTTATTCTCACAAGAGTTGGCTTTACTTTATGATAAGAAGGGAGATGGCGTTAAAGCGCGCGAAAGCCTTTTAGATTTGTACATTTCGCAACCAGCCAAAAGCGAAGAGGTAAAAGCCACTTTTCAAAGAATGTATGACAAGCCTGAAAAGTTAGAGGCTTTTCAAAAAGTAATACAAGAGCGAATAGACAAAGACCCCATTCAAGTTGCTTATCCCGATTTGATGTCGTGGTTGTATTTGCAACAGCATAATTATGAAAAGGCATTTGCGCAAATTAAAACAATTGATCTACAACTCAAAGAAGAGGGCAGTCGCATGTTAGGATTTGCCCGGACGGCTTTGCGCGAGAAAGAATTTAATGCAGCAAAATTGGCTTATAATGAGGTTATCAATCTTGGTAATGAAAAACCTTTTTACCAACTCGCAAGAGCGGAAATACTTACTTGTAGTAAAGAACAACTAAGATTTAGCCCTAGCTATACACAGGTTGACGTAAATAATTTGACACAATTATATCAAGATTTTATTACTGAGTATCCAAGCTTTAAACTAAAGGAAACTTATCGTGAATGGGCAGAGCTAGAGGCTAGATATGCGCACAATATTGATAAAGCGATTGGTTTACTAAGTGAGATAACACAAGCAAATAATGTTGACAGACAATTTAAAGGCAGATGCAAATTAGAACAGGGCGATTATGAATTGATTCGAGACAATGATTGGGAGAGTACCTTATTGTATTCACAAGTAGATAAAGATTTCAAGCAAGATGTGTTGGGCGAGGAGGCTCGATTTAAGAATGCAAAATTATCCTATTACAAAGGCGATTTTATGTGGGCGCAAGGTCAATTGGATGTACTGAAAGCAAGCACGAGCGAACTTATTGCGAATGATGCGCTGAATCTATCCGTATTAATAACCGAAAATAATCCAGTTAAAGACAGTGATGCAACCCCTTTGCTAATGTTTGCCAAAGCAGATTTACTTGAATTTCAGAATAAGAATGATGATTGCTTAGCCTTGTTAGATTCAATCGAGAATCAGTTTCCTAAGCATCCATTGATAGATAATATATTAATGGAAAGAGCACGCATTAGTATTAAAAAACAAGATTATGGTGAGGCTGCTTTGCATCTGCAGAAAGTGGCAACTCAATATGCAGATGATGTATTAGCAGATGATGCTTTGTTTCAGCTTGCGGGTATTAATGAAAACATTTTTAAGAATAAAGATGATGCGAAAAGATTTTATGAAGAGATTATTGTAAAATATCCGGGAAGCACCTATGTAAGTGAAGCACGTAAAAATTTCCGTCGTTTGCGCGGCGATAAACCTGATGTAGAAGTGCCTAAAGCATTCTAACATAATTCAATGATAATCCGTAAAAGTACACCGCTACGTAAACTCAATACATAGCTGGTCTTGAACTTTGAGTTATAAATTTTGATAGTATGAAATTAACACAATTGTTACAGCATTATGACGCCGAGTAGCTATGTATTGATTTTTTCAAAACTCACCAAGCGCAGCAAGGAATGACTAGTTTTCGATGCCAATCGACGCCTCTTCGTTGGATAAATCCAAGAATTTGTTGGACCTGTAATGCTTGTGAGTATAGACTTGGCTTGCGAAAAGTAACAGTCATTCAAAATTTGAAACTCCCTCATCGAATTTGGCTTACTTGCCTTTA
>JBIIJE010000041.1:0-20421 GCA_044234005.1 Chitinophagaceae bacterium
CTGCAAAATTGCCTTTTACCAAAGTGTAATATTTTAAATTTATTAAGTCTAAATCGGTCAATTTTTGCATAGCCAACATGGCATTCGGACCTTGAATTGCTAACAAACAAGTTTTATCAGAAATATCATGCATTTCTACTTGATTTATATTGTGTTGCTGTATCCAATCCCAATCTTTTTGCATATTTGATGCATTGACTACCAGCATATAAACTTTGTTTTCTTCTACGCAATACACTAATAAATCATCTACGATACCTCCTTCTTGATTCGGCATGCATGAATACTGGGCTTTGCCTTTCGTAAGTTTAGATGCATCATTGCTAGTAATACGTTGTATCAAATCAAGTGCATGTTCGCCTTTTAGAATGAATTCGCCCATGTGACTCACGTCAAAAATGCCGAGGCTATTCCGAACCGCATGATGCTCGTCGTTGATACCCGTATAGCTTATGGGCATGTTATAACCTGCGAATTCAGCCATTTTTGCTCCCAACTCTATATGAATATTTGTGAATTTTGTATTTTTCATTTATTAAAATTTTGACAAAAATAGGGTTTGTACTTATTTAATTGAACAATTTAAATGATTTCTACACTTCACTAAATTATATTTGCGGTCATCCGAAAAAAAACTAACACGTAACCCTTACTAATGCGCATTATAGCCTTTCTATTTTTTATTTTCTACACTCAGATTTTGTGCGCTCAATTTTCCAGAACGGATAAAACGCCGACCAATAAGTTAAAATCCGATATCGAAGCTCTTGTTTCGCCAGAATTTGAAGGCAGATTGACAGGCACTAAAGGTGCTGACTTAGCAGCTACTTTTATTGAAGATAGATTTAAAGAGATGGGCATAGCACCTTACAAGAATAATTATAAGTGGGAATTTACAGCACGCACAGGTTTAACCCTCGATAGAACGGCGTATTTTAAGATTAATGATGAGAATTTAACCCTTGGAAAGGACTTTATTTTTTTGCCTTACTCACAAGGAAATGTGTTGAAAGGTTCAGCAATGCCAAATGTAAATGAAATAGATAATGTTTGGTTTATTTCTGCTAAACAAATTGATTTGTTGGGAAGCAGCAACCCTCAAAAAAGAATTTATGAATCCGCAAAATATTATTTAGAGCAAGGAGCAGCGAGCGTCATAATTTATAATGATATTGATCCTACCCAAGATTTAAGCAGTTTGAATTTGAATAACTTCGATATGTTAGATAAGCCTGTCGTGTTTTTAAAGAATCATGTTTATAATGCAGAAATTAAACCTCGATTGCGCAGAGACTGGATTTATATTGATGCTAAAATTGTGTACGCGGATGAAAATACAACAGGTAAAAATGTTTTAGGATTTATTGATAATAAAGCGGCTCTTACCATAGTCATTGCAGCAAATTATGATCATGTTGGCAATGCAGAAGGGGCCTATGAAGGCGCTGATAATAATGCAAGTGGTGTTGCAGGCTTGTTGCAAATTGCGGAATCAATCAAAGGTTTGCGATTTACTCGTTATAATTATTTGTTCGCAGCCTTTGGTGGCAAGGAGCAAGATATGCAAGGATCAAGCTCATTTTTAACGCAACAAGAAGGCAATTTAAATGCATTCTCTTGTATGATTAATCTCGATAAAATTGGGAGACTAAATGATAAAACCAAAGCCGTTTACTTGTCGGGATATGGCACGGCTGCTATTTGGGAAGATATTGTAAAGGTCGCCAACAAGAATGCGTATAACTTCATGGTCGATACCTCTGGATTAGGGTTTAGTGATTATAATTCTTTCTATAAAAAGAATATTCCTGTTTTAAGTATCAGCTCGGGTTATCATGAAGATATTTTAACAGCACGTGACAACCTGAAGAAAATCAATATGGTAGGCCTACAAAATCTTACTTCTTTTGTAGAAAATATAGTTACCGAGTTAGAAAAAAATTCAAAACCAAATTTTCAAAAAACGCAGGAAATGGTGCTTCAGTTGAATAAAACGAAAAGGAATTTAGGTATCATTCCCGATCTTACATTTCCAAATAGTGGTGTTCGTGTAAATTATTGTTACCCTAATAAATTGGCTTATAAAGCAGGTTTAAAATGTGGTGATGTGATCACTAAAATTGGTCCACTGAAAATTGTTGATTTTGAAGATTATCTGAAGGCTATGAATAGAATTGATAAAGATGTGGAAACTACCTTATTGATTAAACGAGATCAAAACGAATATAAATTTTTTGTAACCTTTCAATAGATTTACCTAAATTCAAAATAAATCAAATCATGAAAATCAAACATGTATTTCTCACAATATTAATTGTCCTGTTACTGGATCAGGTCTCGAAGGTCTATGTCAAAACACATTTTTCTTACAATGAAGAAATTGATATGATTGGCAATTGGTTTAAATTACATTTCCTCGAGAACGAAGGAATGGCTTTTGGAATGAAATTTGGGGGTGATTGGGGTAAATTGGTGTTAACTGTTTTTAGAATTTTAGCATGTATTTGGGGAGTCTATTTTATTCAAACTACGCTCATTAAGGGCAAATATCATAACGGCTTAATTTTTTGTGCATCACTCATACTTGCTGGTGCAATTGGCAATTCAATCGACAGTATTTTTTATGGTAAAATATTTAGCGAAAGTTACCATTCAGCAAGTCAGCTTGTGCCTTGGGGTCAAGGATATGGTGAATTGTTTCATGGTAAGGTTGTGGATATGCTTTATTTCCCTGTTCTAACTGGCACTTTTCCAAGCTGGGTTCCGATATGGGGCGGTGAGCCATTTGAATTTTTTAGACCTGTTTTCAATATTGCTGATGCTTCTATTTCATCTGGCGTAATTTCTATTTTTGTGTTTCAAACTATCTTTTTTAAATCTAAAGAAGAAGTATTTATAACGGAAACTGAGGAGAATAAACATGCAGAAGATGTTGACCCTCTTATCTTGTCGGAAGATACGGAATTGGAATCATAAAAAAAGCTCACGGTTTACGCGAGCTCCTATGGTTCAGTTCTTGTGATTTATCTTATAACAGGCTCAATGCCAAATCCTTCTTGTAATAAAGCAAATATTAGTCCATTTTCTCCCCCAGCACTTGCTGCATCGATTACAATAAATACTGGTTTGGCTGAAATTTTTTCTTTTAAACCAGCAGCTAGTTTTTTATTACGATAGTAAAAGTAATCATTTAGATTTTCTTTGTAACCTGGCTTAGCTCCTTTAAGTGCGGCAAGACTGCGAATGTCTTGTTTCGCAAATAATTTCAACATCGGCTTTGCTTCAGTATTCAGCGCTTCAAGTAAGATTTGTTTTTCATTATTTTCACTCAATTTATCTAGTAGCGAAGTATGTTCCTTTACAGTTTCAAGACTAGAAACTGGTATTGAATTATCTTTAGCAATGGTTAAAAAATAGTCGTCATAATTGAATGGCTTTTCGCAAACATTATTTTTTGTCGCAATCAAATCAGCAATAGCCCATGGTTTTAATTCTAAAGCATTGGCATAGTCTTCGCCAAGTTTCAACATGAGTTTTTTGTTAAATTCTTTGAACTCAAGTTCTGAAGCAAAATAACCTTTTAAAGTTTTTCTACTATTAGATTGTTTGGCAGCATCCAGCGCTTTCTTAATTTCAGGGTCTGATTTGTCCAAATCGAAAATCAATTCTTGTGAGTCGTAAATAGCTTCTTGAATGCCATCTGTAATAATCTTTTGTTCTTCACAGAGATTAGATATTGTTGCAAATACATAAGAGGGCGCTATACCGCCTGAGCCTGTAATTTTCCATAAAATTGCATTTTCAATTTGCTCTCCTTCATCGGTGGTTTGTGCTTGGAGTTGATTCGCAAATAGCAAACAACATACAGCAGAAGTTACAAGAATGATTTTCTTCATATTGTTTTTTTATTCGTTTAAGACTGAAATTTAAGTGAAAAGGTAATACAGTACTAGTTAATGAAATAATAAAGTCAAAACAGCGAATCCAATTCCCAATAAAACCATGAGCACTTTTTGCCGGCTTAATTCGTGATGTTTAGTGCCACTTTCATATAAAATGGTAGTTGCAATATGTAAAAAAGAGCCAATTACAATGGGGACTGCAGCGGTTAGAAGATGGGAAACGATATAAAACTTTTGCCCATAATACATCGCCAACATGCCTGCTACAGGCGACATAAGTGCAAATAAAATAAGTAAGAAAGTCTTATTTTTCGTGTCCTTCGAGTCGAAAAGTAAAATTCCTAAAGTTAAAGCTTCGGGTAATTTGTGAGCAGAAACACCAAGAAATAAAGATGGCATAGTAGCCACTTGCTGAAAATTAAAACCTAATGGAATACCTTCGATAAAGGCATGAATACTTAAGCCTAAAAATATTGGCAATACTGCATGCTGATGATTTTCGTTATCGTTGTGAATATGGCCATGTTCTGCGCCATGTGAGAACTTTTGCAAAATGAGTTGGAGTAAAAATCCAACCATAATTAATATGCCTGCCTTGTGGTCTAATTCATGAAAAGCCTCAGGCATTAGGTGTATTATTGTAATGCCAAATAAGAATGAACCTGAAAACGCGAGTAGCAAAGTCAGTTTTATTGGATTAATACGCTTAAAAAAGTGCGGAATAAACGAACCTATCAGGGAAATAAGAAACAGTGCGAAAAAAAATATCCAAATCATGAGCGAATAGCAAAAGTAGCTAATAAAATTGAGCTTATAATTGACATCTCAATTGAAAATAAGATGCATTGAATTTTGCAATGAGAATTCCTAATAAAGCACCGGCCGCTACATCAATAGGATAGTGAACACCGACGTATACTTGAGCAAAACAAACTAAAATTGCCCAAAGTAAGCAAAGTAAAATAACTAAACTGTTTTTTCGAGCGATTGTAAATATAATAAAAAATGAAAGTGCGAAATGATTACTAGCATGGGTAGAAGGGAAACTAAAACCACTGCCACAATGCACTAGAGGTCTAATAATAGCTTGAAGATTTTCATCATTACAAGGTCTTAATCGGGATACATAAGGTTTAATAATGGATGCGCTTATAAAATCTGCGAAGCCAAAACAAAGTATGAAAAACAAACACCATATTAGGCCTTTTGTTTTATAACGTTGCCACATAAATATTAGGACAAATAAATAAACAGGAGCCCAACAGTAAGGATTTCTTACGAAAGGCATTGTCAGGTCGAATGCTGGATTTGCCATGTCAACATGTACAAGGCTAAAGCACTTTTCATCCCAATGTTGTAAACTTGATGGAAACATTATTTTTCGAAAATAACTATCATTCGAGGTGAATCAACTTCATGATAAGGTTCTAATTGGTAATTCCCGAATACTTCTACGAATTTACAACCTGCTTTCACAAATATTGCTTGCATTTCACTTAGTGTAAAACTATTCAGTGATTCGTGAAAAGTATGCTCATATGTCTTGTCTTTAATATAAATACTTTTTAAAAACTGAGTTTCTGTCAGCTCTTTTCGAATGGTATAGTGAACGTTTTCAATTTCAATTTCTTCAAAAGGTTTTTTAGCAATGGCAGCTTTGGCAAAATTTTTATTTACAAAGTCAATCAAAATTTTACCACCAGGTTTAATTGCGTGAAACATGGCCTTCGCGGCTAATTCATTGTCATGTTTGGTTTTGAAATATCCAAAACTGGTAAACAGGTTACAAACTATATCAAAATAACTAGTGCGAAATACCTTACGCATATCGTGCACATAAAAATGTAGTTTATCATGCTCATATTGCATAGCATAATCAATGCTATTTTGCGATAAATCGAGTCCGGTTACATCTAAATTAAATTTTGAAAACGCCAAGGCATGTCTTCCTTTCCCGCAAGCCAAATCAAGCAAGGTGCTTTTATCATCGAGTTTAAAAAAGGTGATTAAGTTTTCTACAAACAATTGCGCTTCATCATGATTTCGATGCCTATATAGCAAATGATAATAAGGCGAGTTAAACCAAGTTTTAAACCATTCTCTCATGTAAAAAGTTATGTATCTACAAAGATAAGCGTGGTTTGAACATGAAGTGTATAAAGTGGCCAAACATAACTTCAAATGACGTTTGATTAACCATTAATAGCTTCTATTTTTTCTTACTTTTGCGCTTCCAAAAATAAATTAGCAACATGGCATTAATTAAATCAATATCAGGTATCCGAGGAACGATTGGTGGCAAGCCTGATGAATCATTAACCCCTATTGATGTTGTAAAGTATACTGCGGCTTTTGGAGCTTGGGTGATAAAAAGTACTCAGAATAAAAAAATGATTATTGGCCGAGATGCGCGCATTAGCGGTGAAATGGTAAGTCAATTAGTAAGTAGTACTTTGGTGGCTTTAGGTATTGAAGTCATTGATTTGGGATTGAGTACCACACCAACCGTCGAGATGGCTGTTAAATTTGAAAATGCAGGTGGTGGAATAATCATTACCGCGAGCCATAATCCAAAAGAATGGAATGCCTTAAAATTATTGAATAGCAAAGGTGAATTCATTTCTGGCGAAGAAGGACAAGAGGTATTAAATAATGGCAATGCAGGTAATTTCGAATTCACGGGTGTTAATCAATTAGGCTTGGTGCGTAAAGATGATAGTATGATGCAAAAGCATATTGAGGCTATATTGGCGCATCCATTAGTAAATGTAAAAGCTATACGTGAATCTAATTTTAAAATTGTAGTAGATGGTATAAACAGCACAGGTTCAACATTTGTGCCTGCCTTATTATATCAATTAGGTGTTGAAAACGTAGAGGTGATTAATGCAGAAGTAAATGGTAAATTTAATCATAATCCAGAACCCTTGCCTGAAAATTTGAATGAAATTTCGAATCACGTGGTAAGTTCAAAAGCTAGCATGGGTATTGTTGTGGATCCTGATGTGGATCGCTTGTGTTTTGTGTGTGAAGACGGTACTATGTTTGGTGAAGAGTACTCGTTGGTGGCAATTGCTGATTATATTTTACAGCATAAAAAAGGAAATACTGTTTCCAACATGTCGAGCACAAGAGCGCTAAGAGATGTAACTGAAAAACATGGTGGGGAGTATTTCGCAAGTGCGGTAGGAGAAGTGAATGTTGTAAATAAAATGAAAGAAGTTCAAGCTGTAATTGGTGGCGAAGGTAATGGTGGTATTATTGTTCCTGAATTACATTATGGCAGAGATGCATTGATAGGTATCGCTTTATTTTTATCGCATTTAGCCACATATGGCAAGTCAATTTTGCAATTGCGTCGAACTTATCCAGATTATTATATGTCCAAGAATAAAATTGAATTGACAGCCGATATTGATGTTGAAAAAATATTCGTAGGCATTAAAGATATTTATAAGAAGCAACCTATGAATACAGAGGATGGCTTGAAGATAGAGTTTGAGAATGAATGGGTTCATTTGCGTACCTCAAATACAGAGCCTATTATTCGAATTTATTCGGAAAGTACATCCGAAATAACTGCAGCTAACATTGCAAAAAAATTAATGGCTGATATTAGTGAGTTGATGAAAAGAAATTAATTCCTTAGTTGTTTTTTGCATTTATTTTAAAACTAGCTAATTCGAATTTCAATAATTTTTCTAGTAGATAGTTACAAAGCCCGTTTCGACTAAGTCATTACCGTTGTACAATTCAAATTTGTATGTGCCTTTATTATTAAAATTGTTTTTGTCCAAAACTAAATGCTGTTTTGTAATACGCCCAATTTTTAATACTTCCACTTTAGATGGGTCTAAAAATCGTACTTGATATCTTTTGTTCGGGGCATCATCTAATGTAATATTTATGTGACCTGTATAAGAGTTAGTATAAATATGAGTTGAGTGGGTGTAGTAAAATGCAATATTTTCTGTTGGTGTTGATTTTGATTCAAGAATGCCATTTGTTTTTGAATTCGTAGAGCCTGTGTTTATTTTGCTTGCTAATGATTTTGCGATGGTTGCTGAATCAAGTATGACCTTGTAAACATTACTCGACCAATCATTGCCGCCAGTAAATTCAATGGAAACTCGATAGTAATTTTTGCCAACCATTGGATGTATATCAATATAGTTGCCTATTCCTTTTTTGGGATTTTTTATAATACCAATCATGGCGAAATTTTTTACACTATCAGCAGAACGTTGAATGGTAAGGGATTTGATTGCATCATATTGCAAGTTCCATATTATTTTATTTTGTGCATTTTCTGTTTCAATTTGTAATGCAGGTAAGGGTGGTACTTGAGCAAAGCTTGGCAAAATTCGAATCGCGAAGCAATAAATAAAAAGGAAAAAATATTTAAACATGTATTTTTTTAAGCGTCGACGAAGATAACCCAATAAATTAAAAATGGTTTGCTAAAATTCACCCTTTTTCATGCCCGATTTCCTTGCAAACCACCTGTATGTATAGCTAGTATTCGGCTTCCCAAGGCAAATTTATTCTGTTGTATTAAATCGAGAATGCCGTAAAACATTTTAGCAGTGTAAACATAATCTAAGGCTATGTCAAATTCTAATTGAAACCAGTTGGTGAAATCATAAAGCGCTTGATTTCTCCTTGCAAAACCACCAAAATGGTAGTCATCAATATATTCCCAGTTCGAATAAGACGTATGTTGTTCTATGCTTTGTCGAAGTGATGTATTGCCTTTAAGTGCAGAAAATCCTAAAAGTTTTTGTGTATTATGTGCTGAATTTACTAATCCGCAATAGGTTGTAGCTGTGCCTATTGAGCATGTTATATAATTATACGCGACTGTCTTTTCATCTAATATTTCTTCACAACCTTTTCTTCCTAATTCATTGTCGCCACCTTCAGGAATGATGTAGTAATTAGGATAAGCTCCTGTAAGTACTTGTAAGAAATTAGGAGAAGCTTTTTCTCGATAGTTTTCACGTGATATAAATTTTAATTGCATGCCCCAATTCTTGCAGTCTGTTAGCGTGGGGTTTTCAACCTCTTCGCCCCTAATAATGCCAATAGTAGGCAAGTCGAGTAATTTTCCGGAATAAGCTAGTGCGTGTAAATGATTGGAGTGTGCTCCGCCAAATGATAGAATGCCTGTTGCTTTTTGTTCAAAGGCAGCTTGTAGATTGTACTTTAATTTAAACCATTTATTCCCTGAAATATTTTCGTGCAAGGTGTCTAATCTAAGTATGTCAAGCTGAATCTTGTGTTCCTTAAATAAAGAGTGATGTAAAGAAGAGATTTTTACTTGACTATCAAATAACTCTGTTATAGATTTCATGAGTTATTAATAAGCGCGTCCATCTTTGCCTTCGATATAATTCATGAAGGCTTTGTTTACAACCATATTGCCGCCAGGTGTTGGATAATCACCGCTGAAATACCAATCGCCAGTATTGCTTGGGCATGCGGCGTGCAAGTTTTCAATACTCTGATAAATAATTTCAACTTCTGCATTCACATCCTCTGCGCGCAACATATTTGCTATTTGTGCACTTATTTCGTCTGCTGTGAAAGGCTTGTATATTCGCTTTACAAAATTTTCAGTCGCTAATTTATTCGATTTTTCTGCTTGTAAGCAGGCTGCATAGGTATCTAGTAAAACATGTTTCTGATTTCTCAGATGCAACAATTCAACAGCAGCTTGAAAGGCAATAAAATCGTTCATTTTACTCATATCGATGCCATAACAATCTGGATAGCGAATTTGGGGTGCGCTCGAAACGACAATAATTTTTACTGGTCCTAATCTATCCAACATTCTAATAATACTTTCACGCAAGGTTGTGCCTCTCACAATTGAGTCGTCAATCACCACAATTGAATCAATGCCTTTTCGGATGGTACCATATGTAATATCGTACACATGCTGTACCATTTCATTACGTGCGCTCTCTTCTGTGATGAAAGTTCGCATTTTTACATCTTTAATCGCTATTTTTTCAATTCGAACACGTCGTTCTATCATTTCACGAAGCTTGATCTCGTCGAAATCTTTATCCCAACTTTGAATTCGTTTAATTTTTATTTCGTTCAAATATGCTTCAGCACCCTTTATTAAACCATAAAATGCTACTTCGGCTGTATTCGGAATAAAAGTAAAAATGGTATTTTTTAAATCGTTTTGAATGGTTTCTAAAACCTTGGTAGAAAGCAATCTGCCAAGTTGTTTACGTTCAGCATATATTTCTTGATCGCTACCGCGTGAAAAATAAATGCGTTCGAAACTACAAGACTTTTTTGGCGCCGTATTTAATATTTTTTCAATGCTATACAAGCCATTCGATTTTACAATTAATGCATGTCCGGGGGGTAATTCAATTACATCTTCAAATCCAACTTTAAATGCTGTCATTAAAGTTGGTCGTTCAGAGGCTGCTGAAATTATTTCGTCGTCTATATAATAGTAAGCAGGTCGGATACCATTTTTATCGCGTAATACAAAACTATCCCCATTGCCACAAATGCCTTCTGCGACAAAACCGCCATCGAACAAAGTACAAGCTTTACTTAAAATTTCACGCCAATTTAAATTCTCAGGATGTATTTTTTCTTCCTCACGCAAGTAATAATGAATGGTCTCTATCATTGCAGCCAAATCGCTATCTACTTTTAAAGTGGCCAATTCATCTTTATGTAAAAGGTGGAAAAGCTCTTTAGTGTTTACTAAATTAAAATTCCCAGCGAGGCATAAATTTTTACTCGGCTGCAAATCCGCTTTTGTAAAAGGGTGACAATACTCAATGTTGTTTCTGCCTTGTGTACCATATCGTAAATGCCCTATCATAACTTCGCCCATATAACTTAAATAGCCTTTCAAGAGCTCAGGGTGTTGACGAATATCGGGGAATGAAATTTCGAGTTGCTCAATTTCATCTTGCACCATTTTAAAAATTTCACTAATATTTTGCCCTTGATTTTTACGAATCCGTTGCATATAAGGTGTATTACCTTGCATATCTAGCTTCACAGTGGCAATACCCGCACCATCTTGGCCACGATTGTGCTGCTTTTCCATGAGCAAATACAATTTATTAATGCCATAAAAAGCTGTACCATATTTTTCATGATAAAATTGTAAAGGCTTACGAAGTCGAAGATAAGCGATGCCACATTCGTGACGTATTTCGTCTGACATAGAGTTGCGAAGTTAGCATCGAAAATGCAATCAAAGATGTTGAATTTTTGTTATACCTGTAATTCTAAATTGCAAAACTCAATTTTATAAATGTTAAATTCTAAAACTCAATTTGAAAATTTAACAGACGCTAAGCCAAAGTTAGTATATCAAACATTGGACATCGAGCATCAATCATCTAAAACCATCCGAATCCTTCAAAGCCAGCTTTAAATGGCCAAGGAATACTTGCCAAAATAAGGATGAGAGCTATTAAATAAAACCAAAAACTATTTTTATGCTTTGATAAATCGGAACTTGCTTTTTTGGCTCTTACTCTGCCAATGTGAACTAGCGCAATCGCAAGTATCATCATCGTAATATGTTCAACAGCAAAAAAACGATCGTAAGATTTACCCATCACTTCTTTCATGCCTTGGTTTTGGATATTTTTTAGCCCCCAAGCGCCAAAAAAATAGAGATACAAGCCCATTAATAATTGCAAGTCGCAAATCGAGGTAAAAATGAGGCTTACTAAATTATCTTGCTTGGTAAAGGTTTTTTTACCCAACATGCCTTGTAATGCTTTTACAATGCTAAGGATAGCGAATAGTAATACCGCCCAACGCAATACTCCGTGCAATAATTTTATAATTTCCATATTAGAAAGTTAAATTTTAATTTCGACTGCGAAGGTAAAGGAAACTTATTAGCTTAAAGCATACCTTTTAATACATATTTGTGATTAATTATTGACAATTCGTTACAATAAAAAACGTTGATTTACGTTTTCATATGCTATATTTACTTTAACGAAAACCTAGGCAATGTTTGACGACGATTTTTTAGATGATGATTTTCGAGATATCGAAGATTTATTAGAACAATTTCAAAAGGTTAAAAAAGGCTTACCTCATTCTTCATTAAGTGAGGAAGATTTTGAAACTTTAATTGATCATTTTGAAACTACCCATGAAACCGAGAATATGTTTTTAGCCATCGATGTGGCTACCACGCTCTTCCCTTTTTCATTTACGCTACATTTACAAAAAGCTGAGATTTTGATAGACCATCAAAAATTTGGACAAGCTATGCGGGTGCTTGACCAATTGGAAGAAATGGAACCCAATCACATCGAAACTGTTTTCTTACGTTCTGATATTTTGTTGGAACAGAATAGAAATGAAGAGGCAATCCAGTACTTAGAAAGTAAGGTTGAGGTTGTAAAAAAGGCAGATAAGACTGAAATACTCCTCGAACTCTCAGAAATATACGACGAAATGGAGGAGTTTGATTTGGTTTATGAAACATTAAAAAGAGTCTTACAATATCAACCCAATCATGAAGATGCATTAATGCGTATTTGTTTTTGGACTGAGATAAATGGGAAGCATGAAGATAGTATCGAATTGCATCAAAAAATTATTGATGAATATCCTTACACTGCAATGGCTTGGTATAATTTAGGCGTTGCTTACCAAGGCATTAAACTCTACGAAAAAGCGATTGATGCTTATGAGTATTGTCTAGCTATTGACGATAAATTTGAATATGCTTATCGCAATCAGGGAGATGCCTACATGCAGCTAAAACAGTTTGATAAAGCCATTGAAGTACTTGAAACTCACATGACAATTGCAAAGCCCGAAGATGCAATTTTGGAGGCGATAGGGTATTGTTGGGAAAAGCAGAAGGATTATGCAAAAGCACGTCAGTATTACAGAAGTGCTTCTCAATTGAATCCAAAAGATGATGAGATTTTTTATAAAATTGGTGAAACATATACAAAAGAAGGTAAATGGGAAAAAGCAATAAAATCGTATTCAGTGGCCTTACATATTAACAAAGGCAATGCATCTTATTGTATGGCTTTAGGTAATTGTTTGATGGAAATGAATTCGATGCAAGAAGCTTTGGTATGCTATCTAAATGCCGTGCAATTACGACCTGATATTAAAACTACTTGGCAATCGCTCATTAAAGGTTTATATACAGCAGATTATTTCGAGGAAGCTCTAACGCAGCTTATAATTGCTGAAGAGCATTGTGGTGTAAAAGCAGATTTTGCTTTTTATCGTGCTGCAATTTATTTGGCGATGGGCAAAACCAAAGAAGCTGTCAATGTGCTTGAGCATGCCATTTCATTGAATCCTAAAAAACTAAATGCATTAAATTACATCGATAAGGAAATAAGTAGTCATCCATTATTTGCTGAAGTATTGGTAAAAATGAAGAAGAAAAAATAGGGATATTGAGTGGACTTGCGTTTCATGTATCGAATTCTGTATTTCGTCAAATTTGATGTTTCAGGATGTAGTTTTCATGGTTCAGCTTATGCGGCAACAAGTATAAGCAGCGCAGACATACCCGCAGATTGATGGGTCGCTGGAACGGCTTATCAAATTACTATGACAGTTTATAATGCAACAAAAATATCAGCACAATAACTAGTTCGTTAAGCGGAAATACATTAACTGCTGTATTGGCCAATCTAGGTGGTTTAACACCTGGTACTTTGTATCATTGCAGAATTTCAGTAACTAACACTGGTGGTACCACAAATAGCATCGATGGGACCTTTACGACAGGTCCTTCTTCGATTGAGAATATAAGCAAGGCAAATATTAAGTTATATCCCAATCCAGCAGGCGAAGAAATCCGTGTATAACGCCAAATATTTATGGCGACATTCAATGTTACATTTATTCAACTCATGGAACTCAATTTTCAGCTCATTTCAGTCACAAAAGTCGTAATAAAAAATTATATCGATATTTCAAGTTTACCAGCAGGCAATTATTTCTTAGTAATTGATTCGAATAAAAAATTATACAAAACATATTTTCAAAAGAGAAAGATTTTACAGAACTAAAGAATAAGAATGCGGGGTATATAGCTTCGTATTTTCTTTTATAGGCCTTGATACGAATAGTGCCAAAGAACTTTGATTTGTTAACTTTCTGTACGAATGAAACCCGTCCTCTAGATGATAGTCTGAAAATGTATAAAATACTTGTTATCATGAAAAAGATTAAATTTTTAGCTTCTGTTTTTATAGCATGTTTATTCATACTTATATCAGATGCAAGTAATGCACAACCTCGAAACTTTCGTAATCAAAATTCGCGAAATCCACAATGCGGACCGTCAGCTTCATGCTCAAGACAAACTCCACGTTGTAATCATCGCAGATGCGAAGTCAGGAGAGGTCAAATGTGTCGTCGAAAAAATTTTATGCGAAACCAAAGAAGAGGAAGGTGTGGAAACGGAATTGTGATGCGTCGTCCTAGAATTCAAACTCAATTTGAATGGGTAATTTAACCAAATAGATGATAAATTAACAGCCAAGATATTCGCATTGGCTGTTATTTTTAAATATTTTGATGATTAATACAGAGCGGTTGAGTGAACCATACTATCTTGTTATTTCAAAATATAATTTTCGATTCGTGTTGAAAATCATGCTTTTTTCGGCAGGTTGAACTTTAATACGCCTAAAATAGCTGCTCATACCGATTAGACAAATGTAATAGATTAAAATTTCGTTCCTCCATTTAATCTAAACATTTGTATCCATAGGCATTTACCATTTTCGTTGAGCGAAATGTAAAACACAAAAATTAATGTCAAAATGGTATTAAATGAGTATTTCTTCAAATAGTTATTCTCTATAAGAAGAGGTTTAAGTTATCTAATTCTTGAAAAGTTTGGCTAAGAACATGATAATTCAGAATAAAATGTATCTTCGCACGTTCAAAAAATATACTTAAACTAAGATACACGACATGCAGTTAAAAGGTTTAATTAAGCTATTTACGATATGCTTAATATTGATATCACTCTTCCAATTATCCTTCACATTCATTGTAAGCAACTTCGAAAAGAATCAACGTGCTATCGTTGAAAGGAAAGTGGCTGCTGAAAATCCGGGAGTTTCAGCAAGTCCTGCAAAGGATTTACTCATTGCAGACAAGCTTCGTTTGCACATGGATAGTATGATGACTAAGAAGGTTTATAATCTTGGTTTTACAGATTATACCTATCAAGAAGCAAAAGAGCAAGAGTTGAATTTGGGTCTTGATTTGCAAGGGGGTATGAATGTAGTATTAGAAGTTAGCCTTGATGAGATGGTACGCAACATGAGTACAAATCCTGAAGACCCTTCATTAAAGGCAGCATTGGCTAGTGCTAGGCAAATGCAAGCTAATAGCCAAAGCGATTTTGTAAGTTTATTTGCAGATGCTTATAATACACAGAATCCAAATGGGAAATTAGCAAATTTGTTCGCTAAAAGTGGTAGCAATGGAATCAATTTCAATTCTACAAACGAGCAGGTAATTGCCAAAATTAAAGAAGAAGCAAATGGCGCTATTAAAAGAACACACAAGGTACTTTTAACTCGTATCGATAAATTTGGTGTTGCTCAACCTAATGTAAATCTTGATGAGAATCGAGGTATTATTACTGTAGAATTGGCTGGTATGAACAATCCTGAGCGTGTTCGTAAATATTTACAAGCAACAGCTAAACTGGAATTTTGGCGCACGTATGCTATTCAAGATATTGCTGAAAACTTAAACAAAGCGGATAAAGAGTTAGCTGCTTATTTATCTGGCAGTAAAGACACAAGCTTGACAAATGGCATCACAAAAGGAGCTGAGGCAAATGATAGTTTAGCGAAATCAGCAACACCATCTAGCTCAGATACAGGTTCTTTAGCTTCTTTGAAGAATACAAAAGACACAAGCAAGAAGGACACGAGCGTAGCAGGTTTATCGGATGATGAGAAACGTGCTAAGTTTCAAAAGGAAAATCCATTGTTATATTATTTAGCATACGGGAACTTCTTTAAAGGAGTAGATGATAAGGGTAATTATACCAATGAGTGTCGAATAAATGTAATCGGCAAAAAAGATACATCACAATTAAATAAGTATTTGGCTTTACCTGTTGTAAAGAACAACTTACCAAGTGATTTGCGTATCATGTACGGGCCCTTAGATAATGATGAAAGAAATAAGGACGCATTGGTTGTTTATGCAATTAGAACTGAAAGAGGTAAAACTACAGCACCCTTGGATGGAGATGTAATTGAAGAGTCAGATCCAGACTATGATCCATCAGGCAGACCTGCAGTTATGATGAATATGGACGCCTCAGGTGCGAGAACTTGGGCAAAAATGACAAAAGATAATGTTGGTCGTGCGATTGCGATTGCTTTAGATGATGTGATCTATTCAGCACCGAATATTAATGAAGAAATTACAGGTGGCCGTTCACAAATTTCTGGAAGCTTCACGACTGAGCAAACTCAAGATTTAGCGAATATTTTAGAAACAGGTAAATTACCTGCTCCGGCAAATATTATTCAAGAGCAAGTTGTAGGTCCAACTTTGGGTAAAGAAGCCGTACAAGGTGGATTATTGTCATTTATTATAGCTTTTGGAGTAATATTCATCTTGATGTTGGTTTATTATAACAGCGCAGGTTGGGTTGCAAATATCGCTTTGATTTTGAATTTGTTATTTACAGTTGGTGTGTTGGCCGCCTTGCATGCTACTTTAACAGCAGCAGGTATAGCAGGTTTGGTACTAACAATTGGTATGGCTGTTGATACGAACGTTATCATTTTTGAGCGTATTAAGGAGGAACTGAAATTAGGGAAGTCGCATGAAGCCGCCGTGGACGAAGGTTATCGTCGTTCATTAAGTCCTGTATTGGATGGTCATATCACGGTATTAATGACAGCGATCATATTGTTTATTTTTGGTTTAGGTCCTGTTTTAGGTTTTGCAACTACTCAAATATTAGGTATTTTGTTGTCTTTGTTCTGTGGAATTTTAGTATCGCGCTTAATTACCGATATGCGTATGAGTAAAGGCAAACACTTCAATTATTTTACTAGTTTGTCAGAAAAGGTATTTCAACGTTCTCATTTTCAATTTATCGAATGGCGTAAAAAGGCTTACGTGATTTCGATTATTGTTTTGATTTTAGGAGTTGCATCGTTCTTCTATGGCTTCGATTATGGTGTTGAGTTTAAAGGAGGAAGAAGCTATACGGTTCGTATGGATAAGAATGTGAAAACCTCAGAGATCTCAGAGAAATTAAAATCTGTTTTTGAAGTTGCTCCAGTTGTAAAGACGATTGGAACAGATAATCAAGTAAATATCACTACAGCTTACAAAATTGGAACGACTTCTAAAGAAGTAGAAGCTGAAGTCGCTGAAAAGTTATTGTCAGGTTTAAAAGAAGGTGGTTTTGTTGGTAATACTGTTTCCTCAGATGATTTTAAATCTAAATACATCATGAGTTCTCAGACTGTGCAGCCTTCTATTTCTGATGATTTAAAGAAAGGAGCTATGTGGGCTACGTTTTGGTCATTGATGTTTATCTCATTATACATTTTTATTCGTTTCCGCAAATGGCAGTATTCTCTAGGTACCTTGGTGGCTTTACTACATGATGTATTTGTTACATTAGCGGTATTCTCTTTCTTAAGACGTGTGGTTCCATTTACTTTAGAAATCGACCAGCATTTTATTGCAGCTATATTAACGGTGATTGGTTTCTCGATGAATGATACCGTAATTGTTTTCGATAGAATCCGTGAATATTTCCGTAAGCGCCCAGGAGAATCGAAAGAAAACATTATCAATTCAGCAATTAATGATACTATGAGTCGTACAATTATGACTTCACTTACCGTATTCATTACCTTGTTAATATTATTCATCTTTGGTGGAGAGGTAACACGAGGTTTTGCTTTCGCTATGATGATTGGTGTTGTAACAGGCACTTATTCGTCAATTTTTGTGGCATCACCTATTTTGGTTGATTTAGATAAGAGCGATTCATTAACAAGAGAAGTAGATAAGGACGCGAAAATTGCAGCTTTGAAGGAGATGGCATAAAATATTCTCACGAATTTTAATTGTAAAAGAGACCTATATTTTGGGTCTCTTTTTTTAGTATTGTGCATTGTCTGCTTGATTGATTCTTGTTTCGTAAGACCTAGATATTGCGGTTGGATTCGGTAAAGAGCAATTCACCCTTGAAATTGAATTTTAATTGCAATAACTAGATTATTACGATTAGACAAATTTAATAGATTAAAATTTCGTTCCTCAATGTAATCTAAACATTTGTATCCATAGGCATTTACCATTTTGGTCAAGTGAAATGTATAATATAAAATTAATGTCAAAATGGTATTAGAGGATGAGCATATATTTCGATTGAGATCGGTGCGGGATTGAATAAGTCAATGAAATAGGTTTTTTTGTGCATAACATAACGATTTCGTTGACTATTGAAGCTTAGAACCATACTTTCGTTAGTTCCAGAGCAAGAATATTTTTTTAGTTAAAGTCGCCATTATTCTTTCCATAAAAATGGGAAAAGAATGATAGATAATAAAATCAAAAGAACATTTAATGCCAATAATACACCAAAAAATTTCCACCATCCACTCACTTGCAAGGTTACAAATAAGGGTTTAGATAAATCAGCAAGTAATACAAGTTGAGGTATCACTAAGGGAAATCCTAATATAGCAATCAAGGCAGAATTTCCACCAGCTTTGCTTGCGATTGACGCTAAAAGTGTAAAGAGCAATGCCATGCTAATACCTCCGCTTAATGTAAGCAAGATAAATTTATGCAAATGAAAACATGGATTACCTAGTAGTAACCAGAATAAACCAAAACAAATGAAGCTCATGAATATCATCAACACAATGTTGTAAATAATCTTGGAAATAATGATTTCTTTTGGGTTATGTAAAGTGTAGTAGTATAAATTTCTATACTTGCTTTCTTGTAAGAAGCTTTTTGCAACAGCATTTACTGATATAAATAGAATCGTAATCCAAAACAAGGAATTCCAGGTTTCACCTTCTGGCATTTCATGCAGCATATTAATAATAAATACAGCACTTACGATATATAGTATAATGCCATAGAGTGAATATTTTTGTCTCCACTCAAGTAAAAAATCCTTGCGAAGTATTTGTAAGATTCTGTGAAACAATGTGGATTTACTTTTTGCAAATGTAATGCCTGTGTCACGAGAAAAAAGTTCAAAATGCTAAATCTATGCCATAATAGACTTAGTACTAGAATTCTTCAAAAAATCACATAGAAATTACCGCGAATTATTTTATCTTTCGATTTCGTGAGTTTGTATAGACATATACCATTTTTAAAAGAAGTATTTAAATATGCGCTGACTGCCTTTGGTGGTCCACAAGGACATTTTGGAATGATGACAAAAACCTTTGTTGAGAAGCGCAAAGATGTAACACAGGAAGAGTTGATGGATTTTATGTCATTTTGTCAAATGTTACCAGGCCCATCGTCTACACAAACTATTTCTTTGATTGGCTTCAAGAGAGGCGGAGTAGGATTAGCTTTAGTTACATTGTTGATTTGGATTTTGCCTGCTACTGTTTTAATGAGTGCTTTGTCATTTTTAATTATCTATCTTGATGCCAAGGAGATACAAACTAATTTGTTTAAGTTTATCCAACCTATGGCGGTAGGTTTTTTAGTTTATGCAGCATTCAAAGCCATGCGAATTGCTATAAAACATAATGCAACCATTGGTATTATGGTAGGTTCTTTATTGCTTTCTATATTGTTTCGTTCCCCATGGATTTTTCCCTTGCTAATATTAGTGGGAGGAGTGATTTCTAATTTTAGTGATAAGCGCATACCCATGAATGATTTGCCGCGCAAGCCTATCAAATGGATTAATTTAGCATCTTTCGCAGTTGTTTTCATTATTGCAGGTATTTTATCGGAATTAGCAAGAGTGCAACGTTGGGAGCAAGCCAGGGTATTTAATTTGTTCGAAAATTTTTATCGGTTTGGGAGCTTTGTGTTTGGCGGCGGACATGCGTTAATACCTATGATGTATGAACAATTTATAACTCGACCAATGCATTTTCATGTAAGCCCATATTTAACTCCTTCTCAATTTTTAACAGGTGCAGGCATGATTAATGCAATACCAGGTCCTGTATTTTCAATTTGTTCATATATTGGTGGCTTAAGCATGAGTCATGCTGGCATGGGCATGCAATTAATAGGATGTGTGATAGCTACAGTAGCTGTTTTCTTGCCTAGTATTTTACTGATATTTTTTTTCTTCCCAATTTATCAAAATTTGAAAAGATACACTGTCATTTATCGAGCTTTGGAAGGAATACATGCAGTTGTCATTGGTATTATGTGGGCATCAGCATATATTTTGTTTCATTCCATTCCTTTTGAATGGACTCATTTGGTTGTTATACTTATTACATTTGCATTGCTTCAGTTTTCTAAA
>JBIIJE010000146.1:0-5954 GCA_044234005.1 Chitinophagaceae bacterium
GCCGATGTTCGTTTAGGTGGTGTAATGATACTATTAGTTGAAAGTGAAAAACAATGGAATACGTTTTTAATTAAACGTACAAAGGATGGCAACACGCATAGCGGGCAAATTGCCTTTCCTGGAGGAAAATTTGAAACGAAAGACATTGATATAGTGCAAACCGCCTTGCGTGAATGTGAAGAAGAAATTGGGGTTAATCAACAGCTAGTAAATGTTTTGGGTAGCTTAACCCCTTTATATATTCCGCCATCGAATTTTTTAGTGACAGCTACTATTGGTTATATCGAAAGGGTTCAAACCTTTAAGCCTTCAGAAAGAGAAGTGGAAGAAATAATTAAAGTACCACTCGATTTATTATTTCATGATGAAATAAAAAGCACTCAAATTGTAAACAAATCGGATGAGAAGAATATCGTAATGGAAACTCCTGTTTACCAGTTAAGCGAAGAACTTATAATTTGGGGGGCAACTGCGATGATGATTGCAGAATTTGAAGAGCTTGTCAAGATGAGTTGATTAATCCTTTACTTTTATGACTTCTAACATTTGTTCATGTATCATCCCATTCGTAGCAAGTGTTTGCTTGTCGTAGATGTCTAATTTGTCTCCGTTAAAATTTGAAATTCTTCCACCTGCTTCTTGTACAATTAAGTAGCCTGCAGCCACATCCCATGGATTTAGATTATACTCCCAAAAGCCATCAAATCTACCTGCTGCAACCCAGCATAAATCAATCGCGGCTGAACCAAGCCTTCTTACTGGTAGTCCTTTACGAATAAATCTCTCAAACACACTTATTGGGTCAGCACCGACATCTACCCAACGATAGGGAAAACCTGTTACTAGACAAGCACTTTCTAGATGTTTATTTTCTGAAACACTAAGTTTTCGATTGTTTAAGAATGCTCCCTTGCCATGTTCGGCGAAAAATAATTCATTCATGAACGGGTTCAGAACCGCCCCCATGAGCATTATTCCATCTTTCTCAATGCCAATACTGATGCAACATAAAGGAATGCCATGTGCAAAATTTACGGTTCCGTCTATAGGGTCAATAATCCATTTGTAATTCGATGATGTACTTAATTCACCTACTTCTTCGGATAAAATAAAATGCTCGGGATAAGTTTCTTTAATCACTGCAATAATAGCATCTTCGGCTTTTTGGTCAACTTCTGTGACCAAATCATTCAAGCTTGATTTACTTTTTACTTCGAAACTTCCTTCAAAATAATGCTTTAATACGTGAGCACCTGCATGAATGGCTTGGAGCAAAGTATTTTTTAAAGTTTCGTTCATAGATTTTTGTAAATTATTCAATTACTTTTGAGCACAAACAAAAGTAGCCTTTTTCATTAACGTATGCAACTAAGCATCATTATTGTCAATTATAACGTAAAGTATTTTTTAGCGCATTGCTTGCTTTCCTTGCAGCGTGCAATCATAAATATGCAAACTGAAATAATTGTGGTTGATAACGCATCTTCAGATGGCAGTGTTGAAATGTTGCAACAAAACTTTCCTTGGGTAATTTCTATAGCGAATGACAAAAATGTTGGTTTTGCAAAAGCCAACAACCAAGCCGTTGAGATTGCAAAAGGTAAATACATTTTATATCTTAACCCTGATACGATTGTTCCAGAAGATTGCTTCGAAAAATGCTTTGCTTATATGGAGCAAAATGAAAAAACAGGAGCCTTGGGTTGTAGACTCATTGATGGTAAAGGAAGTTTTTTGCCGGAGTCGAAACGTGGATTTCCTTCTGCATGGGTTGCATTTTGCAAAATTGTTGGGCTGAGTCATTTGTTTAAAAAATCGAGAATCTTTAATCGATATCATGTTGGGTATATTAGTGAAATGTCGGTAAGTGAAGTAGACGTTTTAGTGGGTTGTTTTATGTGGTGCCGCAAATCGGTTATTGACAAGGTAGGAAGTTTTGATGAAACTTACTTTATGTATGGCGAGGATATTGATTTGAGTTATAAGATAAAGCAAGCTGGCTTTGCTAATGTTTATTTCCCTGATACAACCGTGATACATTATAAGGGAGAAAGTACTAAAAAAGGAAGCATGAATTATGTGCGCATGTTCTATCAGGCAATGATAATTTTTGCTAAAAAGCATTTTAAAGGTTCTCAAAAAGGAGCATTCGTTTTATTGATACATGTTGCCATTTATTTACGTGCTTTCATTGCCTTCATTGCTCGAATTATTGGGGTTGTTAGAGTTCCGCTAATTGACTCGTTGATCTTACTTGCATCTTTGTTTATCACGAAGTTGGTTTGGATAAAGAATGTGAAGACAAGTACACATTATTCGAATCAACTATTAATTGGTTTCTTTGTAGCTTATATACTTACTTGGGTGTTGTCGGTTTATTTCAATGGTGGTTACGACAAGCCCTACAAATCAGCTCGAGTCCTAAGAGGCATGTTCATGGGTGGTATAATTACGTTGGCATTTTATGGTTTGTTACCTGAAGAAATAAGATTCTCACGTGGTATTACAGTATTGGGTGCGCTGCTGGGAACTATTCTTCTAATTACTTGGCGCAAAGCATTATTCTATTTAGGTGTGAAAGAAATGGAGGATGAAAGTGAAGTAAACAATAAAGTAATACTTGTGGGAGATGCGCAAGATGAAAATGAGGTTAAGCAACTTTTGTCACAAGCTTATGTGACTAAAAATATCATAGGCTTGGTAAGCCCAAGTATGAACCGCGAGCAATACCAACTAGCAACCTATGATTATTTGCAACCTATTGCCAAAGTATATGAAGCCAATGAAATTATTTTTGTACAACATCAACTAAGCTTTAAGCAAATTATAGATGCCATGCAACTATGCGGAAAGGCTCTTATTTATAAAATACACAGCAAAGGAACAGATAGTATAATTGGTAGCAATTCTAAAGACACAGCAGGGGATTTATATACAACCGAATTAACGTTTCAAATTTCAACACAGCAATCAAAAAGAAATAAGCGATTGGTTGATGTTGTTTGTGCGTTTATATTCCTAGTAGCGAGTCCAATTTTATTTTGGTTCTCAGAGAAAAAAAAATCATACTTTAGCAATCATATTCTTGTATTGGAAGGCGACAAAACTTATGTAGGTTATTCAGATGAACAATTCCCGAAATTAAAACCAAGTTTATTAGATGTATTTCCTATAATTCCCAATTTTAATATCCCATCTGACAATCAAGAGCATTTAAATTGGTTATACGCGAAGAATTATTCGTCTTGGATAGATATAAAAATTATTCGAGCGAAATGGCGAAAAATATAATGTTAGTTATCAGTGACTAAAAGAATAAATTTGCATGTATGACATTTGCCGAATTAAATCTTAATGCCTCATTGCTGAACGCATTACAAGATTTACAAATTACTGAAGCCACTACGATACAGGCAGCAACTTTCGCCAAAGCGATGTCTGGTGCTGATATTTGTGGAATAGCTCAAACAGGCACGGGCAAGACCTTTGCTTATTTACTGCCATTACTGCGATTACATAAATTTTCGAAAGATAAGCACCCACAAATACTCGTCATGGTGCCAACCCGTGAGCTGGCTCTGCAAGTAAAGGAAAGTGCTTTACAACTCAGTAAGTATATGACAATACGGGTGTTGGCGGTATTTGGGGGTGTAAATATATCTTCTCAATTAAACGAAGTAAAAGACGGAGTAGACCTAATTGTAGCTACTCCAGGTAGGTTATTAGATTTAATTTACAGCGGCTCGCTTCGCATGAATTCTATAAAGCGGGTTGTAATAGATGAAATGGATGAAATGCTTAATTTGGGCTTTCGGCCCCAACTTGAACGAGTGCTTGATAGTTTGCCGAGTAAACGACAAAATTTATTATTCTCAGCTACGATTACTGAAGAAGTAGAACTTATAATGCATGATTTTTTTAATACACCAATTCTGGTAGAAGCAGCTCCAAGTGGAACTCCTTTGGAAAATATTACTCAGCAAAAATACGCAGTACCAAATTTTAATACGAAACTAAATTTAGTCAAACATTTATTGCAAGAATCTAGTATGCAAAAAGTGTTATTGTTTGCAGATAGTAAAAGGATGGCCGATGAAATATTTTTAGCCTTATCAAAAGGCGATTCTTATAATATTGGTGTTATTCATTCAAACAAAGATCAACGGAATCGGATACAAACTTTACAAGATTTCAAAGATGGGAAATATAAATTGCTGATTGCAACTGACTTAATAGCGCGCGGTATAGATGTTGCGGAAGTAAGTCACGTAATTAGTTTCGATATGCCAGAAAAAGTTGAGAATTACATTCATCGAATTGGCAGAACAGGCAGGGCAGATGCCAGCGGAAATGCCATTGCATTTTATACCCGATTGGAGGAAGAGAATTTAATTGCCATAGAAAATTTCATGAACTATGAAATTCCGAAAAGTGAAATTCCCCAAGATGTAGAAATTTCTAGTATTCTCACGAGTGATGAACAGCCGAAAGTTTTCATGAAAGAAATTTCAAGTCAACTCCCGAAGTTAGAAAGCAAAGGTGCGGCTTTTCATGAAAAAGCACTGAAAAATGTGGTACATACCAAGCCGCTTTCTTTTAAAGATAAAATGAAACAGAAGTATAAGAAACCTAAAAAGAGGAAACCTAAAATCTAACTTTAATTTCGTCTATCAACACCCCAATATAATTTAGTTTGCAAGGTGTGTAAAAAATTTTGTCCTTCTAAACGCACTAAATTAATTGCAAAATTTTCTTTTTTCACAGCTAATGAAACTCGGCTATCAATGGCTTCTGAACGTGCATCTAATGTACATAAAAATTTTTCAGCTCTACCTTCTACTTCGAATGAGACAATACTATTATCGGAAATAATAAGTGGTCTAACATTTAAGTTATGTGGTGCAACAGGTGTAATTACAAAGCTATTAGCTTGTGGAAATATAATTGGACCACCACAACTTAGCGAATATCCTGTTGATCCTGTTGGGGTTGCTACTATTAAACCATCGGCCCAATAGGTGCATAAAAATTCTCCATTGAGATACGTGTGTATTTTGATTAGCGATGAGCTATCTTTTCTATGAATAGAAAATTCGTTTAAAGCAAATGGGACTTCATCAAAAATAGGAATACTTGAATCTAGGTGAATAAGTGTTCTGGGGTCTAATAGAAATGCATCTTTGTTTAAGGATTCGATGGCGAAGTCAATTTCAGTATCGCTTGTACTCGCCAAAAAACCAAGTCGCCCCAAATTTATTCCAAGTATGGGTATTTGCGAATCGCGCACAAACTTTACAGTATCGAGCATCGTTCCATCTCCACCACAACTTATCACAAATTTCGTTTTGGGTGGCAAAGGACTTTTATCAGAAAAAGTTTCTGTGTTTACAGGAAATTCTATTTTGCCTTTCAATCGATTTAATAAATCATCGAATACAAGTGGGATTCCTTGATGTTTTTCTATTGCATCAAACAAGTGTTTGAATAAAGCAACATCTTCTGGCTCAAAAACTCGGTTATAAATAGCTATTCGCATGAAGTTTATTCTTTGTTGCCGTGTAAAAATAATTCATTTTCGCCCAAATGATTGAAACTATATTCAAATCGGAGTTTCAAATTATAGGCAATTACTAAATCCAATCCTAGACCATAACCATTTATAAATCTGTTGTTTAGAAAGCTATTACCTACATCATTTGAATACACATAACCTAAATCATCATAAGCTTTTGCATATATCTTAATAGGAATATACTTCATCGTGTTAATATAATTCTGCTCAATGGTTCGCTCAATAATTTTATACCTCACACTCGAACGAAACAAACCAAAGTGTGTTCCATCAATTACATAATATTCATAACCTCGCACATAATCATTTTTGAAACCCATAGCACGACTAAATAGGTAAGGATAGTATTTATCTAAAAAGGCTAATCGACCGCGAACTGTAA
>JBIIJE010000170.1:0-3357 GCA_044234005.1 Chitinophagaceae bacterium
ACTGCTGCCATAATTTATTTTAGTAATAATGAACAGGATTAGTGTTCACGTTTGATATTTGGACTGCGAAATTAGGGAATTTTTCCGAGAGTAAATCAATAAATATTTCCGAAGTAAATTGCTCACTTTCATAGTGTCCTATATCACAAATCATGATTTCATTTTCAGCATCAAAAAATTCATGATATTTAAAGTCGCCGGTTATAAAAGCATCAGCGCCACGAGATTTTGCTTCATTGAGTAAAAAACTGCCAGCGCCTCCACACATCGCTATTTTTTTAATATATTTCTGACTAGCAGTTGTGTAACGTATCATCTGTGTTTGCATATTCATTTTTAAGAGTTCTAGGAACTCGTTATGAGTCATTTCTTTGCTTAGTTCACCAATCATCCCGGCACCAATAAGTTGGTTAGAATTGCTTAATTCAAGAATTCCGTAGGCAATTTCCTCGTAGGGGTGAGATTCAAATAAATTACTTAATATATTGTATTTCAGAGATTTATTAAATATTACTTCAATTTTCACTTCATCTTCTGTATGTATATTTTCTTTATCTCCTACAAATGGCTTAGCACCTTCTTGAGCCCAAAATGTTCCTTCTCCACTTATATTAAAACTACAATGGGAATAATTACCAAGATTTCCGGCACCTGCTGCAAACAGCGCATCTCTTACCTTATCCGCATGCGATTTGGGAACATATACATATAATAAATTTAGCATATTTGATTTAGGCTGTAATACTGATATGTTTTGTAATCCTAACTTCTCTGCGATTTTAGCATTTACACCTTGTTTGACATTGTCCAAATTTGTATGAGCAGCATAAATTGCTATATCGTTTTTTATGGCTTTAATGATGACTTTCTCAATATAATTGGCACCCGTTAAGGATTTTATACCTTTAAATAGAATAGGGTGGTGGCAAATAATTAGATTAGCTTCATTTGCAATCGCTTCATCCACAACTTTTTCTATACAATCTAAAGAAACAATTGCTTTTCTAATTTCTGTTTCCCGATTGCCAACTAATAAACCTGCATTGTCATAATCTTCTTGTAAGCTAAGCGGCGCAAAGACTTCAATTGAATTAATAATTTCTTGTAAAAGTGGCATAATATAATTTTAAGTAAAAATAGAAAGTATAGTCTGGAAAAATCAAGACAATTACAAAAAAAGGTCACTCTTTATGCCCAACCTTTCTATTACGGGAAATAAACAACAAAAAGATGCATTATCTCGATTCTGGACTATATTTTCTGAAACGATAGGCTAATGAGAATTGGAAACTTGGCTCTTGGAAAACTCCTTTAGAGATAAGTTTTGAAGAGGCTGAATTGCCGGTATTCCAAAGGCTTTGGGTAACTCGTAAATCCACATAAATTTGAGGATTAAAGCTATATGAACAACCAAATGCGTAACCCATGCCTAATCGAGATTTAAAATCATCGCGAACGTATTCATATGAATTATCACTTGGGAAATTAAATGTCTCAAACTTTGAAAGTATAATTGTATCTCGTTTAGCAGGTGTTGAAGCACTTTGTGATGTTGTATTTAGTCTAAAGTTATAAGCTAAATTTACACCTCCATACACACCAAAGTTTTTAAAATTGCGTTGTAACATAATTGGCAATTCAAGAGAAGCGAAACTTTTAAAATTATGTTTTCGGGTACTTGTTTCGGTTTGATAAGTATATATGACTTCATTTTGACTTGCTAAACTTGTAATATCTGTATTCTTTTCAAATACTTTTGTTTGCATATCATTGATGGTATAGCCGCTATTATTTCTCCAAAATCCTTTCAGTTCAGTTAGAATGCTAAAGTAATCGTTGATAGGTATTAAATCGGTTAAGCCAATTTGAAAGCCACCAAAATTATTTTTCGAATTAATTAAGCTTGAGTTTACACCTGCTGTAATGCCTGGATAAGTTTCAATCATTCCACTAAATGGATTAAATTTCGAATTCTTAATTTTTTCGTAGTTTGCTTTGGTTGCGTTGACCATATCTTGAAAGAAGCTTTTTGATTGACTATTTTTTGAATCCCTTATTTTTACTTGATTAGTTTCGTGAGTAGAAATTGGTTTATTATCTAAAGTCAGATCTTTCTTTGATTCAATTAACGTAGGAGACTCTATTTGCATACTTGCAGATGCCAAAGTCACTGATTCATTAGCCGCAATTTCTTCCTCAGGCGATAGCTGAACATAACGAGGATTCACAACTTCGGGTTTGGCTTCAGCTAAATTTTCAGGCGTATTTTGTGTTTCGAGTGTTGATGTCTCTATTTTTTGTTTTGCCATTGAAGGTAATGGAACAGAATCTGATACAATTTTTTTAATTACGCCTTGTCTATCCTTCTGGATTGTTTGAGTAATTTTCACGCGTTGAATACTATCAACTTTAACATGAGTATCGATCTTACTATTTGATACGTCACTTGTGCCGTTAGGTACTGATGAATTGTTTGATTGAGACTCAGTCTTGTCACCTTTTGCTAAATCAACCGAAGAAAGTTTATTTGATACCGACGATTTTGAAGCTTTGATTTTATGATGTTTATTTATTTTCTGAGGCGTTTCATTTATTTGAGATTCAGAATTAAAGTCGTTTTGTTGTACTTTCTTAGGTAGGTTATCTGTGGTTGAAGTACTCGCAAAATCTGAATTTTTTGAGTGGTTACTAGAAGGTAAATTTTGAATATTTTTCGAATTATCTGACTCGATTTCTGATGGCTCAGATACTTTATTACTTGAGATTGAATTGTCATTTACAACCAAGCCTGAAGATTCAATCGTATTTTGGTTTGAATCAGCCTCGTGCAATGGTTTTACATGCGATGCGTATGATTGATCTGATTTAGTCGGGTTCGCTTTTTTTGCCAAATATCCAGCGCTTAATATTCCTGTAAGCGCAACGATCAGACCAATTAAAGGAAGTAATCTGCGTTTTTTTCTAGGTTCTGCGTCGTCCGCATATGGATTTTTGCCATCAAGCATACGTTCCATATTTGCCCAAGCACCCAAATTATGAGGTTCTTTCCCCTCGGAAAGGTGCTTTCTAAACAGTTCATCAATTGGAATTCGATTATCCATTATTATTATTTTAATTGATACAATTTTTCTATTTTTATTTTCAACACTCGCCTTGCCTCAAAAAGATGCCATTTACTTGTTCCTTCGCTTATTGATAAGTTTTCACCGATTTCTTTATGAGAATATCCATCAATGACATATAAATTAAAAACAGTTCGAGTGGTTTCAGTTAGTTCTTGCACGAGCTTCATCAGTTCATCATAATGCATACCTGCCGCCAAATCTGTGTTGACAGTTTCATCTTTTTCCACAAAAA
>JBIIJE010000186.1:0-2548 GCA_044234005.1 Chitinophagaceae bacterium
TGTTCTGTCTTATATAATCAAAAATTGAGTGATAGATAACTCTTCTAACCCAACCTTCGAATGATCCTTGAAATTTGTAGGAATCTATTTTTTGAAAAACTTTTAGGAATCCGTTATTTAATATTTCTTCCGCCAAATGATATTGATGAATATTGGTATATCGTTTCACCATACTCATCATTTTTGGATAATACAATTTATATAATCTCTCTTGGGCCACACGATTACCAGCCTTGCAACTATCAATCAGTTCAAGTGTTTGGGGGTCTAAATGATTTCCAATGTAGCTCAAAGCGGTGTTCAATTATTAAATCGTATTTCTTATTAGGAAAGACTCATTATTGTTAAGAATGGTTGGGTTATACAATCTAACATTTTTAAAAAAGGCCATTGGCTTTAAGAAAAATTAGAAGGTATGATTGCTAGTTATAATCGATGGACTAAATTATTATTATATTCCGTATAAAGGAAGCAATTCTAAGTGAAAATAATAAAAAAAGCCTCACAAATTGTGAGGCTTTTTCTGTTTGCTGAGGAGCAATTTTATTTTATCATTAACTTATTAGATACCTTTTGACCATTTGCATGGATTGTATATATGTATAGCCCTGAAGTCAAATCAGCCACTGAAATGCTAGCATTTGTCTTCGTGTTTGCATTTACATTGTTCAAAGTTTTAGTTTTTACAACTTGCCCAACTAAAT
This sequence comes from Chitinophagaceae bacterium, assembly GCA_044234005.1. Classification (GTDB taxonomy): domain Bacteria; phylum Bacteroidota; class Bacteroidia; order Chitinophagales; family Chitinophagaceae; genus OLB11. The sequence goes on from JBIIJE010000186.1 coordinate 705, forward strand.
TTGTTAATTCGATGGTAACATTTTTAGCAGACTCTTGCAAATAGAAATCGAAATTAACTACTGAATTCGTAGGATTTGGATATACCGCAGTTTGAGAAATAATATTGTTAACAGCGTCTATTGAAACTGGGTTACATGTAGCACATGATAATTTCCATTCAAACCAATGTTGCTCATAAGAGTAGGCTGTTGAAGTAAAGTAAAATGAAGGAATTAAATCTTCACCCCAACCTGTAGTGTCATTTCTCATTAATTGAGAAGAATTATAATCTCCTTTTGTGTAACTTCTAAACGTGTTTTCAGATTCTTCAAACGAAACTAATCTTAATCTGTTGTAGATAACATTAGACCCAGAACCGCAAGAATCAACAAGAGGTGTCCAAGTGTCTCCAGATTTGAAAACAGCTGTCATTCCTGCTAAATTCAATCCGCCAGCAGCTACTGTAAGATTAATAGGTGTAGCAAAATAGTTCCAACCACTTTCCAATGTATCATTTACAGAACTTGCTGTTAAAGGAATTTTCTTAATGATAGTTGATGATCCTTTGATTGCGTTCGTGTTGAAATTATAACTGAAATCAGCATTTTTCAATGTATCTGTTGAGTAATTATTTGTAACAGCAGTTTGAGTTTCGTTAATTAAAAATAAGTCAGAGCTATTAGCAACAGAAATAATAAGTGTATCAACAATGTTCGGTTTTGATGCATTTCTCTCATAGATACAAAATACACCTACTGAATCCACTGTATAGGTTTTTCCTCGTTTGATTTCAATTTCACCAGGAAAAACGGTTGCATCATTGAAGATCGCTGAAGCAGGGTCAATAACTTGTCCAAAGCCTTTAACCCAAATTGCTTCTTGAACTACACCGCCGCTTCCGTCTCCATAAAGAGCTTTCATTGTAGAGTCTTGCCAAATAATAGCTGTGTTTACATTATTTTGAAAATTGTTATAAATTTGACCACCTAGCGCTTCATTAGTCGCATCTACAACATTATACCATCTTGAACCACCTCTAGTTTTCTTTTTAGGTGAATTAGTAACAACAGGTTTGCCTTTAGTTACACGATTTTGATCTTGTTTAAAATGAGTGATTGGGTTACGAGTTTGTGCAGTACTGATGAGTACAGATAAAGCTAAGAAGCCTGAAAGTAAGATTTTTTTCATTTGTATTATTTTAAAATATTTAAGCGTAAAATTATAAGAAAAATTTCTAGATGCCAAAAAAATAATTCTAAAACTTATTATCTACGTTATTTTTGCGCCCAAAATAATTAATAAAGCGATAGATGAATTTTGACAATACTGAAATAGCATTTGCGGCCAAATCGACTGGTTCACTCAAACAAGCCCATTTCCTCTTTTCATCCATGGCCAATTCGTTGCTTACTAGAATAGGTATAACGATAACCAAATTAAGTTTTAGGCTGAAGTTACCTATTAAAGGTCTGATCAAAGAAACGATATTTAAACAATTTTGCGGAGGTGAAACCTTGATAGAAGCTAACGAAACAGCTAAGCAACTCGCACCTTATGGTATTAGTGTCATAATGGATTATGGTGTAGAAGGTAAATCAAGTGAAATTGAATTTGAGAAAACAACAGATTCATTTATTGAAACTATAAAATTCGCTGCCGATAAATCCAATATTCCTTTTATAAGCTTGAAAGTAACTGCTTTCGCACGATTTGAATTGCTTGAAAAATTGCACGACAATAAAGACTTATTGCCACAAGAGCATGACGAAGCCTTGAGAGTTCGAGACAGAATTGAACGGATTTGTGAATGCGCATATTTACATGGAAAAATGATTTTAATCGATGCCGAAGAAACTTGGATACA
>JBIIJE010000147.1:0-5883 GCA_044234005.1 Chitinophagaceae bacterium
CGTAAAGTTACCTATTTTCTTTTCCACTATTCCTTAAAGCAAAAGTTGAGCGAATAGTCAAGACTAAAGATTCTCAGCCTAAAAATAATTTCATCTACATCACTTTTATCCAAACTCGCACATGAAGATACTAGCTCTAAAACAAAATTCGTGTACTCAAACAGCGGATAAAAATTTGCCTACGATTTCAATATTTTATATGTCTCACATCTTAGGCCGTTTCCTACAATAAAACTATTACTTGCCACGATATTTTGAAAAAATTAGGATGTCATCTGTGTTCATTCACCTCATTTAGGTAGTTTCACGGATAATCATTAATTAAATAAATAAGCGCGAATCAGATTTTTTTTAAATTATTAGTAGCTTACTTTTGCCAACTGAAAAAGAAAAACATGGGATTAAATAAAGTAGTACAAAATGCGGATGAGGCCATTCAAGGAATAAAGGATGGCATGACTATCATGCTTGGAGGTTTTGGCTTGTGTGGCATACCTGAAAACTGCATCACAGCTTTGGTTAAAAGTGGAGTTAGAAATTTGACTTGCATTTCAAATAATGCAGGTGTTGATGATTTTGGCATTGGTTTATTATTACATCAACATCAAGTAAAAAAAATGATTGCTTCTTATGTAGGCGAAAATGCCGAATTTGAAAGACAATTGTTAAGTGGCGAATTAGAAGTGGAGTTAATTCCGCAGGGCACTTTAGCAACAAGATGCATGGCAACAGGATATGGCATGCCTGTAATATTTACACCAGCAGGTGTAGGTACCGAAGTTGCTATTGGCAAAGAAACTCGTAAATTCAGCATGTATGGAGAAGAAAAAGAATATCTGATGGAAAAGGCATTCGAAAGCGATTATGCTATCGTAAAAGCTTGGAAAGGAGATACGCAAGGAAATTTAGTTTTTCGTGCTACATCACGAAATTTCAACCCGCTGATGGCTATGGCAGGTAAAATTACTATTGCTGAAGTCGAGGAATTGGTAGAAGTTGGCGAAATTGAACCTGATCAAATTCATACACCAGGCATATTCGTACATCATATTTTTAAAGGTAGTAATTATGAAAAACGAATTGAACAATTAACAGTTCGAAAGAAATAATTTTAAAACTAATTCTTAAATAAAAAAACGCTTGAATCAATCAAGCGTTTTTTATTTATAGTAAGTTAGGACTATTTTATTATCTCTTCTTTGAAACAACTGATTTCTTAGCTGGAGCAACTTTACTCGCTACAGGCTTAGCAACTACTTCTTTCTTAACTGAAGAAGCTGTTTTCTTAGGCGCCACGGGTATATCGAAAGTACCTTCAACTTGTGATTGCAGCGTGCGAACTAATTTTTTCAAATCATAAATAATTTGATACACCTCATCCATTTCGCTACGAGTTGCTAAAGGAACATTTTCAAACATTTTTTCAGTTTGCTTATCTATTGATTTTTTAATACTCAATTTCATTGAACTTACTTCTGCCATTAATTTACTGTACTCATCAGTTTCGAATAATGCAACATACATTTTATCTGAAGTGTTCAAATAATCTTGATACAATTTAATCATGCTATTCACTTGTTCGCCGTTCTCAACTTTATGCATCATTTGCGCTGCTAAATTCTCCATTACTTTCATACCTGTTTGGTATATCATGTGTTGCAATTCAGCATTCTTAATGTTGTAAATATTTACATGATTCATGATTTCAGCCCAAGCTTGCATGTTCTTGCTTTCTTGTGTAGGTGTCATCAATTTCGCAAATGGTGTAACCGAGTTACTCATTTGGTTATATATGTTGTTGTAATTCGTAAACATAGATGTGTAAGGATTACCCATCATGTTTGGCATCATATTACCCATGCTAGATTTCATGTTATTCATCATATCAGACATTTGCCCCATGCCATTTTTTGACATTGAGTTCATCATTTCCTTCACGTTATTGATGTAGTCTTGATTAGGTTGAGGCATGAAAGAAAAATACTTATCCATGAAATCTTTATACGTGTTCATGTCTAAGTTTTGCATGAACGTATCCATATTGAAAGACTTGTCGTTTAAAGATTTCATCATCGGCATCCACATTTCATAAAACTTCGCAAAGCCTTCAGACATATTGAACATTCCTTTGTATGTATCGCTTAACGTGTCATTGTTGAACATTTTCATCATGTCTTCCATCTTAGGAGTAGTGATGGTTTGAAACTGATTCCAAAATGATTTCATTTGCTCAGTAGCAGCGTCCATTTGCGATTTCATATTCGCAGGATTCATTTGGTTCATCATGTTATTCATATCAAATGAAGTTCCCATGTTGTTCCACATATTTTGCCAGTTGCTTAATGGATTTTGATATGTACCAGGATTCATCATCCCTTTCATGAAATTTGTATTCATGTCTTGCATTTGCTTAGTCCATTCAACTTGTTGATTTTTCCAGTTGCTGAAATACTCATTCATTTTTTCACCACCAGAAGCGAATTCTGTCTTTACATTTTCTGCTTGAGAAGTTGCTTTTGACAAATTCTCTTTTGCCGTTTCTGTAGATTTCTTTAGAAAATCTGCAGTTTTGTCAATAGTTTCATTTACCAAGGTGTTACCATTTGTAAATTTTTTTGTGTTTTCAACCAATGATTCCATTGTTTTTGTTGAAGCATCTACCATAGTTTCAAAAATATTTGAGGTAGAATTTGTTTTGTTGGCCATTTTGAATTTATTTGCGGTTCAGTTTTTGTCTTTCGTTGATTGAGATGTTTAATTACCTCTTTTTTCAGGGTGCAAAATTATTTTTATTTCTCGAACTTCAAGAAGAAGTCTTGTTATCAAAATGTAATACATTATGTTAAAAATTGGTGATACATTCGAACACGAATACAGTTACACACAATCTCAAGTCAATCAATACGCCGAAGTAAGTGGGGATACCAACCCTTTACACACAAATGAAGAAGCTGGTAAGGCTTCGATTTTTGGCAGGTGCATCATGCATGGTTTTTTAGGCGCAAGTGTATTTACAAAAATATTTGGCGCATTATGGTATGCTGATGGTCATATCTACATGAAACAATCTTTGATGTGGCTAAAACCCATGTTTGCTGATGAAAAGTATAAAGCGGTAATTACTGTAAAAGAAATATTTCCTGAAAAAAATAGAGTTCTTTACGATTGTGCGGTTTTTGATGTTACTTCAGGAGATCAAACGATTAGTGGAGAAGCTATGCTGATGAATAAGAAACAATACGTTTGGTAGGACTTATTTTATAATACAAGTTCCCGTTGTATTAAATACGGCATATCGTGTGTTTAATGCCTTACAATTCGACACAGCAGTCTCTTCCCTTTCAAATCTCATTGCAAAAGTTTCCACATTTATAGTGGGAACAGCCGTGTCGGAATTAATAAAGGTACATTGACAAGTATAATCTTTTTCTTTTGTACAAGAAATAAGTGAAGTTGCTAATAAAAATAATCCGAAGTACTTAATCATTTGTATTGTATCATTTAGCTTCCAAATGTAAATCGAATTCATCATTTAGCAAAACTTGAAACAAACTCATCGACTTTAGAGAACTTGAAACTTGGGAATCTATTTATAAATTTATCATTCTTCAATCCTCCTTTTAAAGGTCTAGGCGCTGCTTGCTGCATACCTGAAGTTGTCATTTCCTGAATTTCATATTTCGCTTGCGGAAATTGAGCTAACACCAAGCTCGCTAATTCGACCCTATTTAAATACTCATTCGAAGCAATATGAAAAACGCCAGACTCCCCTACTTCGAGCAGCAGAAGCATAGCCCTCGCTATATCCCAAGCATTCACTGGAGTCGCATATTGATCTATAGGCAAACGTAAAAGGAGTTTGTCACCAGCTAAACATTGCTCAATTAATCGTGATACAAAATTTTTATTCCGTTTCTCGTTTCCATAAACATTTGTAACACGCAATACCAAGTTATATGGATGAGAAGATAGAACAGCCTCTTCAGCTTGTAACTTATGTTTGCCATACACACTCAAAGGATTCACTTGATCAGCCTCGTTGTAAGGACCATCATTTCCATCAAATACATAATCAGTTGAAATATAAACCAATTTAGCCTTCAATTCATTGGCTAAGGCAATCATGTTTATCGTTGACTGCACCGTTTTCTGGTAGCTTTCCTCTTGATGTGTTTCGCAATAATCGACATGAGTTAAGGCACCACAATGCACAATTACATCAGGTTGAAAAGAATGGATATCAATGTTGATTTCATCATGCAATTTCAACGTATTGAAGTAGTACGTATTTTGAACTGGGTAACTTAAATAAGTGCCAAGCACCAAATGTCCTTGCGCTGCAAAATGTTGTAGACAATTACCTCCTACCAAACCTGAAGCGCCTGAAATAAATATTTTCATGAATAAAATTAAAATGGAGAATTGAAATTTTCCAACGAAACAAAATTTAAATCTCTTGTTGACATGATTGGGTTGGGGGTATTCCAATCAAAACCAAAACTTGAAAAAAGAATACCAGCATCACTAGCTTGTTCATACTCGCCGCTCACAAAATAAAAAGTAGTAGCCGATTCGCTCAATGTAACAAAGCCATGGGCAAAACCAACCGGAATAAACAATGCACAATTATTTTCATGACTTAATTCTTGTGCAAAAAATTTACCATAGGTCTTTGAACTTTTCCTTAAATCCAAGACAACATCAAGAATTGCTCCATCTGTACAAAAAACAATTTTTGAATGCGCATGAGGTGGATGGTGAAAATGCATACCTCGAATCGCGTTCTTGTGCGATATTGAATAAAAGCTTTCACGCATTTGAAAATCAATTCCTAACTTCTGGAAATCATTTTGATGAAAGGTTTTTACAAAACTTCCCCGCTGGTCATCGACTCTAAATTGATGAATGATTTGAATGCCCTCAATATTTGTTGATTCTAGTTTCATTCGTTTATGAAAAATAATCCAATAGCTGCTTTTCACATTTAACCGAAGCACTTTCAGGATCGAAATACCAAGAAATCGTTTTCTCAATAGCTTCTTTCGCGTTATACTTTGGCTTCCAAATTAAATCCTTCTTTATTTTATCTATCGCTAAATGCAAAGTAGCTGCTTCATGAGGTTTATTTGCCTCATCATCCAATATGCAGTAACTGCCCATACCTGCCACCTCAATCGCAATTTTTGTTAAATCTTCTACTTGTAAAACATCTGCTTTTTCAGGACCGATATTATAAGAGGTATTGAATTGTAAAGGGTCGTCAAACATCTTAGTAGCTAAGGTCATATAAGCCCCTATAGGCTCTAATACGTGCTGCCAAGGGCGAGTTGCCTTTGGATTTCTTAAGACCACTTCTTCGCCTTGTTGAATTGATTTTATGATATCAGGAATAATTCTATTCGCAGCGAAATCACCGCCACCGATTACATTACCGGCGCGAACAGAGGCAATCGATTTTTGATGTATTTGCATTGAATTATTATTAAAATAGGAAGAACGGTAAGATGAAATTATTAGTTCTGAAACGGCTTTACTCGCAGAATAAGGATCATAACCTCCTAATTTATCAGACTCTTCAAAAATGCTACTATCATCATGATTTTCATAAACCTTATCTGTGGTAATCATAACAGCAATACATCTTTTTTGTAAAAATCTGAGTGCGTCAAGAACGTTCGCTGTTCCTTGTCCATTCGTTTCGAAAGTATAGAGGGGATTTTCATAACCTAACAGAACAAGAGGTTGTGCGGCAAAATGAAAAACATAATCAGGTTCAAAAAACATAATTTCCCTTCGCAAAGTATCCGCATCTCGAATATCATGCAGCACACTCGAAATACATAAATCATCTCCTTTTATTTGATAATACAAATCGGATGAATT
>JBIIJE010000003.1:0-55979 GCA_044234005.1 Chitinophagaceae bacterium
AAAAAAGTCCAAAGAAGTTTTCAACAATGTTTGGGTGTGTTGGGCAAAATTAAATGTGCTGTTTTGGGTCGGCTTGTGGTAGGGAAAACAGCTCTTTTAATTTTGCGAAGCGTAGGCATTTGTATTTCCTTTTTCTTTTCGTTTATTGTTGGTCGTGTCGGTCTTAAACTTGCCCATAACGGTTTTTTATAGTCTAATTGATAAGTCTAAATGTCCTCCAAGTCCAATTTCTACAATTTTTTGAAGCGTCGAAATTCTAACTTCCTTCAAGTTATTTTCAATTCGTGAAATGTATCCTTTGTTTGTTCCACATTTTTCTGCAAGTTGTTCCTGTGTCATACCTTTATCAAGTCTTGCTTGCTGTATCATTATTCCAAGTTTGAAACTTTCAAATCCTTTCTCAAGTTTATCTCTTTTTGCAGTCCCTTTTTGACCATACTCTTCATTAACGAATTGGTCGAATGATTTCAAATTATTATTTTTCATTGTTCTTGCTTTTTTTAGTTGTTAGTTTTTCGGAAAAATATTCGGCTTTTATTTTTTCGGCTTTCTCTATTTCTTGTCTAGGTGTTTTTTGGGTTTTCTTTTGAAACCCATTTGCCAATACAATTAATTTCCCTTCATCAAAAAATGAAAATATTCTAAATATATCACTTCCTTGTTTAACTCGAATTTCATAAAGTCCATTCGTTGTTTCCAAATGTTTAAAATATTCTTCAGGAACTATTTTTAAAGTCTCAACAAGTTTGATTGTCCAAACTATTTTCTATTTAACTTTTGTCTTTTGTTTGGAGTAAAAGTCAGTGAAGTAATCTTTGTATAAAAATGAGTTCCTAAATTTCTCGTTATTCATTTATGCAAAGGTAATTAAGTTGTCCGAATGTACAACATAAATTATTATTAACTTTTCTCTGATTTCAATTTAGTTTTCGGGTTTTACAAATTTCGCACAACGTTCTTGGGCTATGCGTCAAGCGTGGATTAGAAAGTACAAATGTAAAATAAAAGTAATAAAGATGAAGAAAGTAATACAGATGATAAACGCACCATAGCCACGCTTGCGCACAGTTCGTGTTGTGCGTTCGGCTTTCTTGTCCATATTTTATTGAATGTAATATTAATAATTCCCATATACGATTTTAGCAGTTTTTACTCCCTTTATAAATGTAAACCTAAAATATGCATCCTTACTGTGAAGAAACCTCTCTCCAAAATTTGTACCTCTATTATATTCATATTTGTCGCCATCTCTCGACCAGCAACGATAAATATTTTCGAAACCGTAGCAAAAATAACTTGAATTTTCGTTTGGTTCTTGTGGAATAGGAATAATTATAATACTGTCAAGCTTTTCAAATAATTTGTCGTCTGGCAGTTCATTAAATTCAATTGTTGTTTCGACTTCAAATTCAAAGTCACCACCTTCGCTCAAATGTTTAAGATGAGAGTCAATAATTTTAAATTTTGGAACTTACACACCGATCATCCTTTGAATTTCAGTCCTATTCTCGTAACGCTTTGAATATTGTTTGTGAGGACTTGGGAAAAGTTGTAAAAAAAAAACATAAACTAGATAAAGCAACTATTGCAAGCATTGTTAAACCAGTCAAACATCCTATTTTCCATCCTTTTTTAATAAATTGGTAAATAACAGAAATTGTCACAAGTAGTATTCCGAAAATAACAAGCCAGATGCTATCTAATAAAAAAGATAGTCCAATTAAGGTTGCAGAAATTAGAGGTATTAACAACCATTTTTCTATGCTGTATGAGAATCATTTCTTCATTTAATTTTCTTTTCAGTTTCCGTTGTCTTTCTTCAAGCTGACGCACAACGTTTGCCTTGCCGTCTAGTCACAAGTGACGAGAGCTTAAACCCAGATTAAGCATTAGAAATGTTCAAACGATTAAGAAGCTGCAATTCAATATTTTGCAAATATTAAAAATATCTTCTAATTCGTCTCGTTAACTATTAACGAGATATCTAACACGCTAGATTTTTATCCCTCAAATCCTATCGCGTAATTTGGTTTAGAACGCATCTTCATATAATTCCTTCATCCACGATTGAATAAATGTGAGACGGGCAGTTTTGTGGCTAAAAACATTTCGCTGTGGCAAGTATTCGTAATTTTCGCCAATGGTTTTAAAATTAGCAGCTACAAATTCTATACCCGTAATAATTTGTTCAACTTCTGCATCTGTCATAGTAGGATGTATGCTTAAACGAATCCAACCTGGTCTAACGGATTTGTCGCCTTGATTAATAAGTTTGATGATTCTGTCAGATTCAGCTTGAGAAATATTTAATAAAATATGCCCATAAGTACCCGCACAAGCACAACCACCTCTTACTTGAATGCCAAAATAATCATTTAAGAGTTTTACACCCAAATTGAAATGTAAATCATCAATATAAAATGAGATAGCTCCAATACGATCTCTTATATTTTCTTGTAAAATATGCAGGTTAGGGATTTTGAGCAATCTATCAAAAACTTTATTTACAAGCACTTTCTCGCGAGCTTCAATATTTTTAACTCCCATTTCGCGTTTGATCTTGAAAGCCAATGCAGCACGGATGCCTTGCAAAAAAGGAGGTGTGCCAGCATCTTCGCGTTCTTCAATGTTCTCGATATACACATGCAATTTCCAAGGGGTAGTATAGGTTACAGTACCGCCTCCCGAATTATCAGGAATTGAGTTTTTGCATAAATTTTTACTTAACACTAATACACCAGGCGTTCCAGGTCCACCAAGGAATTTATGTGGAGAAATGAAAATCGCATCTAGGTATTGCTTTTCATTTTCTGGGTGCATATTAATATCAACATAAGGACCTGAACAAGCAAAGTCAACAAAACATAAGCCCCCCGCATTGTGCATCATTTCTGCAATTTCATAATAAGGCGTAAAAATACCCGTTACGTTACTGCAAGATGTTACAGACGCAATTTTCAATTTTCTTTCTTTATAAATCTCCAATAATTTTTCAAGATGCTTCGTGTCTACTAAGCCTTCAGAAGTTGAATCAATAATTTCTACATCCGCTATCGTCTCTAGCCAAGAGGTATGATTCGAATGATGTTCCATATGGGTTACAAAAACGACTGGTTTTTCAGCTGGAGGTAATTTAGATATTTCTACAAATGCATGACTTAATTCCGGAACTCGCAATCCCATTATGCGTTGCAATTTGTTAATCGAATCTGTCATGCCTGAACCTGAAAAGATGAGTATATCATTTTCATTGGCACCTACTTCTCTTTTGATAAATTGCTTTGCCCCTAAATAAGCCTTCGTCATCAAAGTACCTGTAATCGATGTTTCAGTATGTGTATTGGCACAAAATGGCGCAACTTTCTCGAGCATTATTTTCTCTATTGGACTATATAATCTTCCACTCGCAATCCAATCGGCATATATCATTATTTTATCACCTTGTGGTGTCTCGAATTTTTGATTAATTCCAATTATTTGGTCTCGAAAAGGTTTAAAATAAGCTTCATTCATATGAGTGTGGCAAATTAAGTTCGTAAAATTACGATGAAAAGCCGTAGCATTCAAATCGATCATTTCAATTACATTTGCAAGCGTTTCATATGAAAGAAATTTCCAATCGGTCAGCTTCATTCCATTTTGCCATAGAACAAAAATTTGTGGCTGGCATGGTATTACTTGGTACTGAAATTAAATCATTGCGACAAGGCAAAGCGAGCTTCAATGATAGCTTCTGTATCATGCACGAAAATGAATTACTCTTGAGAAGCTTTCATATTGCAGAATATTCGCATGGCACTGCTAATAATCATATTCCAACACGTGACAGAAAGTTGTTACTCACGAAAAAGGAATTGAAAAAAATTGTCACCAAGACTAAGGAAAAAGGTTTTACAATTATACCATTACGTATCTTTTTAAGCGAAAGTGGCTATGCTAAAATTGAAATAGCACTTGCCAGAGGCAAAAAAACACACGATAAACGCGACAGTATAAAAAACAAAGATGCTGAGAGACAATTAAAGCGAGATATGAAAATGTAACCTGTTAGGCTAGCGTATTCTTAAGTTGACTTACGAGAAAATTATTTCAATTTACAATTTCCCACAAACGCACTGTAATCATTACAAATAACCAGCGCATCGTTCTTACGGCTTATATTCTCTATTTTTCTATCGAAATTTTTTGTTGCATCGCTGAATGTACAAGAACAGATATAGTCCTTTTTACAAGATGACAATGATATAACAACAATAAATAATACAATTACAGATTGAATAGCTTTCATGATACTTAACTTTTGAAAATCAAATATAGGAATTAAAATGAATTGAACAACTAACTGAGTACTTGTTGCATTTCCACTAATTTCTTATACCTGCCATTTAAATTGATTAATGAGGCATGAGTTCCTTGCTCTACGATCTCACCTTGCTCTAAAACAATTATTTTATCAGCATTCTGTACCGTTGATAATCGATGAGCGATTACAATAGAGGTTCTATTTTTCATTAAATTATTAATTGCATCTTGCACCAAACGCTCACTCACCGTATCGAGACTTGAAGTGGCTTCATCTAAAATAAGTATAGGTGGATTTTTATAGATAGCTCTCGCAATGGTTACACGCTGCTTCTCTCCACCACTTAATTTACTGCCTCGATCTCCTACGATACAATTGTATTGATCTTCTTTTTTTAAAATAAACTCGTGTGCATTGGCAATTTTTGCCGCTTGTTCTATTTTGTCATGATCTAGTATTTCATCGCCCAATGCAATATTGCTTTTGATACTATCATTGAATAAAATTGGCTCCTGAGAGACCATCCCAATTAAATTACGCAAATCTCCTAATTTAAGATTTTTGACATTTATACCATCAATTTCTATTTCCCCAGATTGTATGTCATGGAAGCGAGGAATTAAGTCAACCAAAGTGCTTTTACCGGCGCCAGAAGCACCCACGATAGCCAGCGTCTCACCCTTGTGAATTCGGAGTGAAATATTTTTTAAAATTGGAATTCCCTCATAAGCGAAATTTACATGCTTAAATTCAATCGCCTTTTCAAATGTTTGAATGGAGCTTGCGTTTGGCATATCCAGCATCTCATTTTCAGCTTGTAAAATTTTATTGATTCTATCAATGCTTGCTTTGCCTTGAGCTAGATTGTAGAAGATGTTCGATAATGATTTCAACGGATTGATTAAAAAATAAAACAAGGAAATAAACATGATAAATGTTCCCGGTTCAATTTCTGCGGGACGTTGCAATGCCATATTACCACCGAACCAAATGATGATGCTTAATATAAGTATTCCTAAAAATTCAGACATAGGTGATGCCAATTCTCTTCGAGCTGCTATTTGATTATTCAATCTCAGAACGGAATCATTTTCATGGGAAAAAACTTGTTGCCTCTGCGGCTCAGCTTTAAATGCTTTAATAATTCGTAATCCACTCAAAGATTCTTCGATAATAGATAAAAGATTTGCTAAGCGCTCTTGTGTATCCTTCGTATTTCGCTTTAAGCTTTTACTAATTCTGCCAATGATAAAACCAGCGATGGGCAACAATACCAATAAAAATAAAAATAATTTTGGACTTAAATACATCAATATACCAAAGTAAAAAAGCACTTCGATAGGTTTACTAAACAAAAGCTCCATAACACCTGTTATGGCACTTTCTACTGCATTCACATCATTGGTCATGCGAGACATTATATCGCCCTTTCTTTCATTGGTAAAAAAACCAATTGGTAATTGCAATACCTTTTGAAATAAATCTTTTCTAATATTTAATAATATGCCATTTCGCAAAGGATTGAGCATATACTTAGCAATATAGAGAAATAAATTTTTAAAGAAGGTTGATGTTATTAATATCAAACAAATAAAAAGCAAGCCATACAATTTATTACCATCGTGCTCATCAATATAACTTGACATGATATACTTAAAGTAATTTGACAAGCCTTCTTTGTTCAAAGCAAAGCCTGGATTGTTTGCCACATGCATATCTTTATCAAATAGCATATTCAAAAAAGGAATTATCATCGCCATGGATACAGTCGAAAACAACACCGATAATAGGTTGTTTAAAGCGTATAGAAAAACGTAATTCCATTTCCCCTTTAAATAAGGTAAAATGCTTGCAATAGATTTCATTCCAATTAAAGCCGTAAATTTACGTTTTAAATGATGGAAGATGGAAGAAAGTAAACGACAAAAACAAATCGGCAACTTGTTACAACAAGAAATGAGTGAAATATTTCAGCGCGAAGGTTTAAATATTATAGATGGCGGCATGATTTCAATATCTAAAGTGAAAGTCACACCCGATTTGATGGAAGCTAGATTTTATTTAAGTTTCTTTCAAATCGTTGAACCTGAAAAAATGCTGAAATACATTAAAGAACAAGATTGGAATTTGCGCAAGCAATTAGCAGCAAAAATCAAAAATCAAGTTCGAAAAATACCTGTATTATCTTATTACATGGACGACACCCTTGATTACGTTTTCAAAATGGAGGAATTATTTAAAGAACTCGATATTCCTGATGAAGACAAAAAATACGAATAAACCCTACTCCTCTTTTTTGATGAGTAGATAATCTATCTCTCTTTTTCGCACTAACACATTGTAGTTCGAAATATCGCTTTTGCGTAAACTTTCAAATTTTTCCAATTCGATATCTATCAACTTTGCAATGTCTGCATAGGCTTCCTTTACAGATGCATTAGGAGCTGTATATTGGTTAGCCGCATCGAAAATACCAACTAATTTATCATTCAGTTTAATCGGATAATTCAAAACATCTTGTCCGCTTTTAGCTTTGGTTTGATACAAACTTTCTTCGATACTCGTTAATGACTTTTGTATTTTTTTTCCTAATGAATCTAACTCTGCTGGATACGAACTTGCCAATTTTTCGCTCAACGTATTGATTTGATTCCTCACTGATGAAATATTTCTAAGACATTGTTGCGTTTCTTTAAATTTATTTTTTACTTGTATTAAAAAATCAAACTGCTGCTTATAATCAGCTTGACTCATCTCATAATTTGGATCTTTGAGAAGTTCAAAATTTGATTCCATCGAATCTTTGCCTGAAATAATTCTTGCAAAATACTTACCTACAGGCACTTTGATATCATCGATGTTGCCATGCCACATAATAGCACCTTCTATTTTTTCAACCCCCTTAATGTAATGATTCCAGACCCACTGATTGATACCTACATCAACCTTCATTTTATCATCCTTTACTTGACTCGAATAGGTTCGTAACAACTTCTTATTTTCATCCAAAATTTTAATACTCACTGCATTGGTGTCTTGCCATGAAATTGGCAAATAAAAATTCAACACAGTCCCGTTCTTTTTGTTTAGGCCTTCTTGCTTATTTTTTTCATTTTGCGATCCACGCATTAAATAACTTGCGGCAATGGGGAACAAAGTAAACTTTGAAGGCATGCCTTGTTTAACAAAATGATGTAGTGTGCTCAAATCATCAAGTATCCAAAAACTTCTTCCTTGAGTAGCCACTACTAAATCATCATTCTTAACTGCTAAATCTGTGATAGGCACTGTGGGTAAGTTTAATTGCAAACTTCGCCATTGATTACCCTCATCAAAACTAATATACATACCTGCTTCAGTGCCACAATACAATACTCCTTTACGCATAGGATCCGCTCTTAAGCAACGTGCAAAAATATTTTCAGGAATTCCGTCTGTGATAAGTTTCCAACTATTACCATAATCTGTAGTTTTATAGATGTAAGGGGTTTCATCATCTAACTTATACTTGGTACCTACAATATAACATGTGGCAGCATCAAATGGACTAGCTTCAATACTATTAATCATCATCCAATTCGGCATATTCCGAGGCGTTACATTTGTCCAGTTATCGCCACCATTTTTACTTACATGTATTAAACCATCATCACTTCCACACCAAAGCAAATTAGCTTGAATAGGGCTTTCAGTAGCAGCAAAAATGGTACAATAGTATTCAACGCCTGTATTATCTTTAGTAATTATTCCTCCACTAGGCTTTTGTTTACTCTTATCATTGGTTGTCAAATCAGGTGATATCTTCTTCCAACTCTGACCTTCATTTTCTGTCATGAATAAATGATTGCCAGCAGCATAAAGTCGCTTCGGATTATGCGGAGAAAAGAAGATTGGAAAATTCCATTGAAAACGATATTTCAATGCATCAGCACCTTCACCTATTGGGCTTACAGGATAGATACTTACAGTTCGATTCTCACCTGTTTTATGATTAAGCCTTGATAAATAACCGCCATAATTACCGCCATATACAATTTCATCATTAAGCGGATCTGCAACGATATGTCCGCTTTCAAATCCTGCACTCCACGACCAGTCTTGATTTCCAATACTACTTCCATATGTTCTACTCAAGATACGAACGCTGCTATTATCTTGTTGACAACCCAATACCCGGTAAGGAAAGTGATTATCGGTACTCACACGATAAAATTGCGCTGTCGGTTGATTGTTATAAGTACTCCAATTTTGCCCGCCATCAAAAGAAACTTGCGCACCCCCATCATCAGCAATAATCATTCGCTGACCATCTTCTGGATCTATCCATAAGTTATGATGATCTCCATGCGGTGTTCCGACGGTTTGAAAAGTCTTTCCCCCATCTGTTGATTTATAAAATTCAACATTACATACATACACAATTTGATCATTTTTTGGATCAACATACACTTTGCTGAAATACCAAGCACGTTGCCGAATTTTACTTTCATCATTTACTTTTTCCCAAGTTGTACCTGCGTCATGACTAAAATAAAGCCCACCTTTCTCTTTATGCTCTAGAATTGCGTAGATATTATCAGTATGAATACTTGATAAGGCAAGCCCGATGATACCTATCGTATCTTTTGGCAAACCTTTATTGTGTGAAATATTCTTCCAAGTATCACCCCCATCCATACTTTTCCAAAGTGCGGAACCTTCGCCTCCACTTTCCATACTATGAGGCGTACGCTTTACGCGCCATGAGCTTGCATATAAAATATTGGGGTTAGTGGCATCCATTTGCATATCTACTGCACCTACATTTTCATTTACAAATAAAATTTGCTTCCAAGATTTACCCCCATCTGTAGTTTTAAAAACACCACGTTCATCATTCTCGCCAAACAAATGACCGATTGCAGTACAATAAACCACATCTGGATTTTTAGGATGAAATATAATTTTAGTAATATGTCGAGTATCGCTCAAACCTATATGCTGCCATGTTTTACCCCCATCATTTGATTTCCACATGCCCTTACCTTCAGAGACATTTCCCCTTAAAGTATTCTCTCCTGTGCCTACATAGATGAGCAATGGGTCAGTTGGACATACTGCTACCGAACCAATACTTCCTCCAAAATATTTATCGCTGATAGGAGTCCAATTGCTACCTCCATCACGTGTTTGCCAAACGCCACCACCTGTGGTTCCCATGTAGAAAGTTTGTTTGTTTTTGTAGTCACCACAAACTCCGCTAGCGCGTCCTCCTCGGAAAGGCCCTATGCATCTATATTTATAATTTATAAATAAGCTGGAATCCGCGGGGAAATTAGATTGCGCGTTTGCCGAAAGGCTAAGTAGCGCCAAGACAAATGAGAAGAAGAATTTATGCATACTTAAATTTGAATTTGGAGGTAAAAATAATTGGAAAGTGTTTAGCACATATCTTTTTTTATCACAGATTGTATCGAAAATTTTTTTATTCTATTTAAAACTTTTCACCATGTGTTAATGATATAATCTTCCGTAAAAGATTAGGATTATTCTTCATCAGCTTTAAGGCCAATAAAGTAGTAAGTCGCTTCCCGAATAATTTTTGCAAATAATATCCTGCTTTAATTCGTGTTGAGAAATGCTTATTCCAATCGGATGTATAATTTTGAATTAATACTTCTTTAGTTATTTCTTGATCCAAATATTGCGGAATATGTTTTGCTAGTAAAAAAGATGCCCGCATGGCCATACTCATCCCATTTCCGCACAGTGGTGCTATCGCACCTGCGGCATCTCCTAAAAGAAACACATCATTCGCATAGCAACTTTTCTTTTGAAATCCAATTTGGCTTATTACAAGCGGCTTATCATATAAAAATTTAGCATGAGAAAAGTAGTATGCTAATCGCGGATTTTTCATTAGTACTTCTTTCTCCATTTGCTTTACATCATTACCATGCATCTTAAGATTATCAACCGTTGTAAGATAGCACATACAACAAGTATTTTCACCTACCATCGAGATGCCGCAATAGCCATCTTTAAAATTGTGCAATTCAATACTTGATTTATTAAAAGGTACTTGCACATGATATTTTACACCAATGTATCCAGATTGACGACTTCTGATTTGATTCATGAAAGCAGGTGTAAGTTTTCCATAGCTTCCGCAAACAATTTTGCCTTGATGTTCTTCTCGGTTTGTTGTCACAGTATGAACACCATTCTCTAGGCTTACATTAGTCACTTTAGTATTTTCGAGTAACTGAACGCCACTTTGTTTAGCAATGCTAGCTAGTCGATGATCCAAATCAAACCGACTTATACCAAAACCACCCATATCCAAAGCAGTGCTTACTTCAAAGCCTTCGTGTGAGGTGATTTTCAAATCTTTAATAAGAGGCACCTGCAATGATGCTAAATCTATACCGAGACGATTCAAATAATCCCAACTCTCCATTGAAATATACTCACCACAAACTTTATGAAATGGATAAGCATTTTTTTCGAGTAGCAATACATGGTAGCCTTGCTTTGATAATTGAATGGATAAGCAAAGCCCCGCCAAACCACCACCTATGATAATACAGTCGTGTAACTTAGCTTCCATCATTTGAATAAATTATTAATTCATGCCTGAATGCCCATCTTTTTCGAATTGAAAAATTTTGAGCATTTGATTGTTTCAATATACTCATCCACTCTTTGGTTGTAAAACCTCTCAGCACAGACAAGGGCGCATCATGTTTAACCAAATACGATTTTGAAAAAATAAATGTTAGAATTTTAATAGCATAATATGCAATTGGGCTTCTTTCTAAATCATTAATTAATAAAATAGCATGATTCTTAATTGAGAAATTGATAAGATCAACTATTTCTTTATTACCTAAATGATGACAAAATAGACATGCATGAATAATATCAACTTTGTTTACATGATTCGTAATATTTCTATAATCATCTTCTACAAATTCGATACATGAATTAGGTTTATTCTTTGAAGAATACTCAATACAAACCGATTTTAAATCAATACCAATCAATCGAAGGTTTAACTTTCGACTTTCGCTCCATCTATAAATTTGTTTTAATGTATCGCCACCTCCAGAACCAATATCCACCAAGATATAACTTTGATTTGGCTTAATAAATCCTTGAAGCGCTTTCAAGCTAATTTTATAGCCTCCCAAGTGCTTATTAATAAAATGCAACTCTCGTAAATTTTGAAATAAATCTACATTGGACATCTCATTGCCATCTAGCAATTCCTTCTTATTGCTTCTATGTTTAAACATACTCTAACATCATAGTTTCAACACTGAGTCCAGGCCCAAATGCAACAGCAAGTAGAGGTTCATTTTGCGAAATCGTATTCGTACTCAGTAAAGAATGTAAGACGAATAAAATAGTAGCCGATGACATATTCCCATATTCTCGTAAAGTATTATATGAATCTATAAAATTTTCCTTAGGCAATAACAAGGCAACACTTAGCTCATCTAAAATTTTCTTGCCGCCAGGATGAACAGCCCAATGCTTAATAGATTGCAAATCAATGCCGGCACTAACAAGTAAATTTTTTATTTCGCTATTAATTAATTGAGACACATAAGTTGACAAGTTCATTAAAAAACCTTGTTCACTTAAATACCATGCCATATCGCCAAACCCGTTGTGAATAATCGCAGAATGAAAAGACTTGATACCAATTGATTTCGAATTTATTAAAGGCTGAGATGAGACGATACAAGCAGCACTTCCATCTCCGAATAATGAGTTTGAGAGAATATAATCGTCACTGAAATTTCGTTGAAAGTGAATAGAGCACAATTCAACACTTACCACTAGTACCTGTGCATTGCCATAGGCTTTACAAATACTATTAGCTTGATTTAATGCTATAATTGCTGCATTACAACCCATAAAATTTATACTACTACGTTGCGTTGTCTTGGGCAAATCTAAAGCTTCAATGATTTCAATATCTAAACCTGGCGCAAACAATCCTGTGCAGGTTACTGTTATAATATGTGTAATACTATTTTTTATCCCATGATAATTTGGCATACTTCGAATTGATTGTAATGCCAGATTCAATGCGTGTTGCTTATACAAAGTCATCCGTTGTGACATTGTAGGTTCGGGATCTTGCAAGGTACTTGCGAAAAATGTATACGATTCAGGTTCTAGGCTAAAATCTGGTAACACAGAATATCTTTTTTCAATCCCAGACTTCTTCGCAACTGCATTAATTTTTCTCTGTGAATTAGCATCATTTGTGGCATTGCCGTAAAAAGAAATCAATGACTCTTGATTATGAATATACTCTGGAACAGCAATGGATATGGAAGATAAATAACTCAAAATTTTTATTTAATAAAATTTAAAATAATTGAAAATAGATTCATGCAGACAGCTGCAATTATATTTAATCTCATCGTATGTTTAAAGTTTGCTTGACTCTCGTCTTTTATAACTTTTAAAAACCAGTAAACAAAGTAACTGGCAATCGGAAAGAAGATGATTTGCAAGATATAAAAATTTGCAGTTTGATTAAACTGATTAAAATAAATGAAATAACAAATATTACAACACAGAAACATAATTGCTGAAAAAATAAAAGTGCCTATATACCCTAGTTTATAACTTATCGTTGTAACTCCATCTTTCAAATCAGATTCATGTTGAAAGATTTGCGTGAGTGGATAGACGCCTCCAATCTGAAAAGAGCATGCAGATAAAACAAATAATTCGGTTAATGAAGGAATATAGAACGAGTTTGTAATACCCACACAACTAATATAATACGTGAAAGCACCTTGAAAAATAAATACAGAAAGGAAACCAAGTATCGGATACTTCTTAAATCGAATTAGCCGTGAACTATACATTCGAGAACCAGAGATATAGACCAACATCCCTAATGTAAAATATATATTTACCCAGATACTTGAGATCAGCAATGCCAAACATTCCATACCAATGGTGACATAAAATAATTGCTTAGTAGGTATGGGTGGCTTCTCCAATCCTCCAATGGGTGTATCATCTTTATCTACATAGCTATTGTAGCCATTACTCGCAGGGTAAATTAATAGGTGAATTACAAAAAATGAAATCAGGCTTGTCGTCATATTCACTTCATGCATTTGACTTAACGCCAATAAAAAAATTGGCATTAGCAGAAATGAAAATGGTATTCTCAACAATATCAGTGTATCCTTGTCAATCACAGGCTTCGGTATCTACTATTTGATTAAGGCGATAAAGATAAGCGTAATCAAGTTAAGGCATCACTTTTTGAAGTTTGATTCATGTTTTTATGGCATTAGATAATTACCTATTAAGACCTAGCTTGCTCTGTGGTCATAAAACTGGCCGACTAAGCGAGACAAGAGCAAGGAAGATCAAAATCACGAGTATTAACCCCAAAGCAAGCTTTGAAAATAAAATCGGAACTTCTTCGCATCGGGATTCAAAAATCTTATGATTATCGGTAAAGTTACCTATTTTCTTTTCCACTTTTACCTTACCGTCTCGTCACTAGTGACGAGACCACTTTTATCCAAACTCGCTCATGAAGATACTAGATCTATAACTAAATTCGTCGGTGCTCAAACAACGGATAAAAGTTTGGCTACGATTTCAATATTTTTATATGCCTCAAATCTTAGACCATATCTTACATTAAAACTTTTACTTGATACAATGCTTAAAAATAAATTAGGTACTATATGGATGTAATCTGTGTTCATACCGATTTGACAAATGTAACAGATTAAAATTTCGTTCCTCCATTTAATCTAAACATTTGTGTCCATCGGCATTTACCATTTCCGTCAAGCGAAATGTGTAATATAAAATTAATGTCAAAATGGTATAAGCACCTAGTAATTAGACTTAGAAATATTAAATTCCTTACAAATTTCTTCAGAAGATTTTTCTTCAAAATATTTCTCTTGCAAAATACCTATTTGGTGGTCCGATAGATCACCGAAGCACTTTCTTAATATGTGATTATTTTCCTTTTTCTCAATCGCTTCAACCACAGATGCTGTCCAAAATTCGGGTAACTGATTTACTTACCAATGGTCTCCTCTCTCTTCGTTAAAAAAATCATCTACGCTTTGTGAAGATTGTAGATCTATTAATGGCAATTGAGAATGACTATTTTGCTTTCGATATAAATCTATAATCTTATATCCTGAGAATGCTAATAAGCCATATTTTTTCAGTGCTATTACCCTTAAAATTATACTGTGCTTGTAAGGCGGACAAAAAAGTTTCTTGCACTAAATCTTCACACAATTCTAAATCCTGTAATCGATAGGCAGCATAGGTCAGCAAATAATCGCCATAATTTTTTTACCCAAGATATTGGACCTAATACATTCACTCCGCTAAATATAAAGTAAGCCGCAGATTAAATAAAATAACAATATTGAATGAGTTATTATTGCTTCAACACTTTATAAGTATTCAACACTTGATGATTGGCACTTAAATTCAAAAAGTAGATACCTGTTGGTGCTTCGCCCAAGGATATGGTAGCATTCGTCTCTGAAACTTTACCAAGTTTTACAATTTGACCTAGACTATTTAAAATACTGTATTCAAATTCTTGATTCTCCAAATTAGAGAAAACAATCTCATTATTAAACGGATTTGGGCTCAAGATGATTTTTGAAATATCAAAATCTTCGACACCATTTGGTATGGTAGGGATTACTTCAATAACCTTACTTGTAGAAACCCCAGAAACATCATTTGCATCAGCAATAACTGTTACTAATCCTACTTGTGTACCTGTCAAAATGCCGCCAGGTGTTATTGTACCTGCTCCCGAACCATTAATCACTGACCAAGTTACTGTTTGAATTGTAGCCAATGCAGGAGTAATGATAGAGTACATTTGCATAGAATTATTCTTCATGACTTTATTCGACATAGAATTGATTGTAATACCCGTTACTAATGTATTTACAATTTGATTAATAATAGTAATATGCATCGTATCAAAAACACCAGTGCCATCAGTTGCAGTACCTACCACAATTACACTGCCGTTACCTGTGGCTGTAAGTAAGCCAGTATTTGGTGTAATTGTACCCGAGCCTGTACCATTAATTATTGTCCAAATTACGTTTTGACTTGTTGCGTTAACAGGTGTTACATTCGCAAAAAATTGAAGAGTTCCATTATTGACATTGATGTATTGTAAACCTGTTGCAGTTGATATATCAACGTTTGTTACATAAATAATTTGATTAGAAATGGTAACAACCATGCTTCCCGAAATTCCCGTACCATCTTGCGCTGTTGCTAACACTGTAACTGTTCCGTCTGCTAGCGCGCTTAGCAATCCTGAAGCATTAATTGTGGCGGATCCTGTTCCATTCGTCACTGACCAAGTCACATTTTGGTTGGTAGTATAACTTGGTGTAAAAGTAGCTATCATTTGCAATGTGCCTAAATTTGTCGTAATGGTTGATGCTCCACCAGTGCCAGTTACTGTTATGCCTGTTGTAAGCGCAGGGGGCTGATTAGTAATGGTAATAATTTTACTTGCTGATAAATTGGTGCCATCTGTTGTGGTTGCAGTTACAACGACCGGACCATTCGCAATAGCCGTAATCAAGCCTGTTGAGGCATTAATAGACGCACCGCCTGCACCACCTGTTATTGCCCAACTTAAATTCTGATTTGTTGCATTATTGGGAACTATTGTTGGAACCATTTGTAAAGTTCCTCCCGCTGTATTGATATTCGTTATTCCTCCTAGGCCGTTTATCGTTAAACTTGTAATTGGTATAATTTGGTTAGAAAGTGTTACTTGTAAACTTCCTGACACACCTGAAGCGATATTGGTGGCAAAAACATTCACAGTTCCGTTGGTCAATGCTGTTAATAAGCCCCCAGCACTTATTGTAGCAGTTCCTGTTTGGTTAGTCACTGACCAAGTAATCGTTTGGTTATTAGCATTAGTTGGCAATACAGTCGCTAACATTTGAAGTGTTCCATTATCAACGGTAATTGTATTTGCACCACCAGTGCCAGTTACAGTGATACTTGCGACAGGGATGCTACTTTGTCCGGCTAGAATGGGTGTGTTCGGTGCATTTTCATAAGCATAACTTATTAATCTTACTATATCACTATTTATTCTTCTTACTTGAATCCAACCATAATAAGTATCTAATCCATCTAGAATGCGGAATCCGAAATAAGTTTCTTGGTTATTTGCGAGACAATAACCCAATGGAGAACCAAACATACTTTCAGTATGATATGCTGGTGCAAAAGCACTTGGAGTTATATAACTTTCTGCCGGTCCAATCAGAGTATTGATTGGTAATTTTTTTAATAAATCATCGCTAAGGTTTAAAGCGGGATCTACCAATCCTTGAACATTAAAATCTCCTTGAATGGAAAATCCATCAATGGAGAAACCATTATGATTCAAATCTAAACTATAACCTAATATGGGATAGCTTACGAAGTTTGTTCCATTAGCATCTATATTAACATTGATAATACCTGAATAAACGATTGTTGCTTTAGTTTCTTTCTTTACGAAACAGAGGAAAACTAGAAATAGAAAGGGTAAAAATTTTCTCATATGAAAAAAGCTTGATTATTAAACTGATTTAAAGACGAAAAGTACGAAAAATCAGTTGGTCTATATCGATTTAAACCAAAAAAATATATAAAATGACGCAATTATGACGGCGAACGCAAGATTATTTATAAATAAGACAGTTGTTTTTTGGCTAAAAATGATGTTGCGCGAGCCTTCGGCTCGCGCAACAAATACACTACTTTTTAATAAAAAAATGAGCTTAGTCTACATTATCTCCTTCCATAAAAGAATTTCGAGAAGAAATATTAGACCCATTTTGGAATTTTTCGCTTACCTCAATTGGTGAATAAACTTTTTCATTCGAGGCGCCATGATCTTCGAGCGTTATATTCTTACGCAAATAGGAAGGGATATCAGATTCTGTTTCATCAATATTTGCCTTATTTACATCGAAACTCATAGAACGCAACTTGGAGGCTCTATCGTCAAATGCTTTTTTCTGTAATTCAAAATGTACTTCCGCCTCCAATTCGCTATCTGTTAAATATCTATTTCCCTTTCTCCGATTCAAGGTAATACCTTTTATCGTGACGTAATCATCCTTTACTTCTTCTTGCTGAGGCACTATCAATTGAACATGTTCGTGCATGGGTGCAGGTCTGGGTTCAGTACCAAATAACTTGTTTAATTCTGCTTGCACATCAGCCGCACTTTGTATACTTGCTGGATTTTCGATTTGATTTAGATTGTTTTCTACCTCCAAGGATTGTTTGTTTACATCTAAATCGAAAATAAACTTCTTTTCTGCTAATTCTTCTTGTTTTGCATTCTCATCAACTACCTCATGTTTCGTGCAACCAGTAAATAGAGTAGTTTCTGCTTCTTGAGGCATTGTCAATTCTTCATTTATTTCAAGCGCAGCTTGTGCCGTTGGTATAAAAGAACCACGCATACTTAAGGCAGATTGATGTGGAATAGTAGGCGGCTCAATTACATTGGAATAGACATTCAATTCTATGCCAGTTTTAGTAGTACCTTCTTCAGTCTTTTGCTCAGATATCAAATCTTGTAAAAAATTATCTTGAGGTATTTGCTCATCTAAATTTACGACAATCTTATGCTTATCCGAGAATGGCATTTTTTTATCCGCCGAATATGCCTTTTCCGTATGATTGTACTGAAAACCCGTAGCTATGATAGTTACGCTGATATCTTCACCTAAATTATCATCGAATCCTGTTCCAAAAATCACATCGCAATCTTCACCTGCTTGATCTTGTACATAAGCCTGTATCATTTCCACTTCATCCAGCGTATGTTCATAAACTCCATGTGCTGAATTGATATTTAACAAAACCCACTTTGCTCCTTTAATATCATCATCATTTAACAAAGGCGAATTAATTGCTTTTTCAACAGCCTCATAAGCGCGGTTTTCGCCATTTGCATGAGCACTGCCTAGTATTGCAACACCACCATTTTTCATAACCGTACTTACATCCGCAAAATCCACCACAATATGACCTTGTGAATTAATTACATCTGTAATACACTTTGTGGCTGTCGCTAAAATATCATCAGCTTTACAAAATGCTTGAGAGGTAGGTATATTCCCAAATTGACGACGCAATTTATCATTCGATATTACTAAGATTGTATCTACATGTTCTCGCATTAACAAAATACCTTCTTCGGCTTGTCGCTGTCTGCGCTTACCTTCATAAGAAAATGGTGTAGTAACTATACCTACTGTTAAAATACCTAAATCTTTTGCCGCTTTAGCTACAATAGGGGCACCACCGGTTCCAGTTCCACCACCCATACCCGCAGTTACAAAAACCATTTTTGTTCCATTTACTAACACATTTTCTATGTCGTTGATACTCTCTTCGCAGGCTCTTTGTCCAATTTCCGGATTAGCGCCAGCACCTAGACCCTGCGTTAGCGAAGGTCCGAGTTGAATTTTGGTAGGTACGCTACTATTGTTTAATGCTTTTTGATCTGTATTGCATACAATAAAATCAACACCTTCCAAACCAAGACTGTGCATATAATTTACGGCATTACCGCCTCCGCCGCCAACTCCAATTACCTTAATGATGGATGCGTTCTTTTGTGGGAGTTCAAATTGTATCATGTTATTTTGTTTTATTTTTTATAATTTGGGTTTTATTTTTTGATTAAATGATTTGTATGTTTATGAATCTAAGGGCTCGTCGTCAATATTTTCGAACCAATCAATGACTTTGTTTTTGACAGTGCCGAACACATCTGTTATTAGTTTACCGCGTTTATTTTTGTTTTGTTCTCTTTGTTTTTCCAATGTTTTATTTTCTTGTTCATTGAACAAATGTTGAGTAAACAAGTTTGGATTTATGTCGTTCGCTACATTCAGTTCTTGAGTGGTTGCTTGCGTTTGAGTATTTACATCGCTAACCAAGTTATCTGGCTGGGATGTAGAATTTTCATACTCAGTTACTTCACTTGTTACTAAAATGGGTTCGCCAAATTCATGCATTAATTGCTCTGCCGGACTTAATTCATAGGTCTTCGCAGTTTCAA
Organism: Chitinophagaceae bacterium; assembly: GCA_044234005.1. GTDB lineage: Bacteria > Bacteroidota > Bacteroidia > Chitinophagales > Chitinophagaceae > OLB11. Next base: position 19,428 of record JBIIJE010000003.1, read on the forward strand.
CAAACTCTCCTTCTATCGATTCAGTGTTGACAAACGACTCTTCCGAATTGCTTGATACAAAACGTAGTCTATTTGTTTCAAAATCATCATAACCGCGAAGTATTAACCCAATACAAGTAGCATACATCGGCAGCATAAGCTCTTTAACATGCCCTTTAGCCAAGTGTTCATTGGGCAAACCTATTCGAGCAGACATACCTGTTTTATACTCCGTCAACTGTATTAAATGTTTGAGATGACTGCCCCCACCTGTTAATATAATGCCGCCTTGTAATTTATCTTCAAGCTTTACTTGTTGCAATTGATACATTACATAGTCGATGATATCTTCAACACGTGCCTGAATAATATTTGCTAAATTTTTAACTGATATTTCGCGCGGTGGTTGCCCCTTTAGCCCTGGTATATTAATAAATACGTTGGCATTTGCTTCATCTGCCATGGCCATTCCGAACTGAACTTTCAATAATTCTGCATGGGATCGCAATACACCTAAGCCTTGTCTGATATCATTTGTAATATTTACACCAGCTATAGGTATTACTGCCGTGTGCTTTAACATCCCCTCATGAAAAACAGCTAAATCTGTTGTGCCACCTCCAATATCTACAATGGCCACACCTGCCTCAAAATCTTCAGGACACATTACAGCTGCTGCAGAAGCTAATGGCTGTAGTACTAAATCTTTTGTACTTAATCCAGACCTTGTCACACATCGATGTATATTACGAATGGCAGTTTTATCCCCCGTAACAATATGGAAGTTTGCACCAATTCTAATTCCCGTCATCCCAATAACATCCTTCATCATATAGCCGCCATTTGCGTCTACCGTGAAATCTTGTGGGATTATATCAATAATTTGATCGCCAGTTGGAATAAATGTTTTGTACTGATCTTTCAACAATGCATCTATATCCTCCTTACGGATTTCTTCTTCAATGTTTGCCAATACTCTATCTCCACTAGCTTGAATGCTTTTGATATGATGTCCAGCAATACCTACGTAAACTTCTTTAATATTCAACTTTGGATTGGATACCATACAATTCTCCAATGCGATGTGTATGGAACGAATACACTCTTCAATATTGAGTACCATACCATGATTCACACCGCTACTATCGGCTTTACCAAAGCCTAAAATTTCGAGTTTGCCGTATTCATTCTTACGTCCAGCAATTGCTGCAATTTTTGTTGTTCCAATGTCAAGTCCAATAATAATGGGATTATCTGCCATAGTATGATCTGTATTTTTTAAGTGGTGAATATTAATTTGATTTTGTTTTTACTTGTATAGTTTGGGGAACAGATTGGATGCTGTTCAATTTTTTAACCTCCTTCTTTTGCAACTCTTTTATTTCCTTTTTAGTATCATTTTTACGTATTGGAAATGCTTTTGCAGCAGGCTGAGTAGCTTTCGTTGATTTGTCAGTAGATTTATTCAAGACTTTCTTTTCATTACTCTTTGGTAATACAGGTGTATCATATGGATTTTCGGAGAGCACTTCACCTGCAGTATTACGTGTAACAATTTGCCCATCAAACCGCGCATCTATTTCATCAAATCTCGTCCAATCTATAGTTTGAAAACCATGTTGATAAAATACCATCAGTCTATTCAGTTTGTCTTTAAGCTTCTCGCTATTGCCAATGTTTATAACATGATTACCTAATGCCGGAATTAAATTCAACTCTTTCTTTTCATTTAAATCTATTTGTGTCACAAAAGCATTCCAAAATGTATCTTGACGGATTTTTTGTGCCGTTTCAACTAAGCTTGATTTTAATCTTAAATCACTCTTTAGATAACCCAGGCTTGGACATGTAGCCACAAGAACTCGGGGCGTATATTTTTCTGACCACTCAATAGGGTTGGCATATTCATCCAGATAATAACCATACGTCACTGAATCTTTATGTTGAATACGAATCACAGGTTCTTTTTGTTTGATACGAATGTTAAGCACTCCATTATTTGTGGCAAATACGGTCGCATCCGAAATCCATTTATTGTTTTCTAATTGTCTCTCTATGTCTTTTAAGCTTCTTCGGTAAGAGACCTCCTTAGCATTCGTATTGACTTCATTCTCTCGCAAAATTTCTTCTACATCATCATTTGTAATAAAGCTTATCGCTGGATTTAGCATTTGAATCTTTACACTTTTTATGATGGAGTTGTTTGAAATATCATTTGCAAATACAAACGCACCAATCACGCAAGGGATAGTAACCAAGAAAATCAGATTTCGTAGTATTTTTTTAATTCTAGAACTCATGATGCATTCATTAAAAGTTTAGAAATCGGAGCTGCCAAAGTATCAATATCTCCCGCACCTGCAGTTACTAAAGTCTCAAGCTTTGAAGCCCCTACCCACTGTAAGACTCCTTCCTTACTTAGTATATGTTTATTAGACGACGACATTTGATTAAATATAATTTTACTGGTTACACCTTCTATAGGAAGCTCACGTGCTGGATAAATATCAAGTAGAATAATTTCATCTGCTATATCTAAACTTTCCGCAAAGCCAGTTGCAAAATCTCGGGTACGGGTAAATAAATGCGGCTGAAATACTACACTTAACTTTTGATTCGGAAATAAAGCCTTAGCACTTGACAATAACATTCGTAACTCCTCTGGATGATGCGCATAATCATCAATATATACGTGTTTTTCATCCTTGACAACATACTCGAATCTTCGCTTCACACCTTTAAAATCTTGGATTGCACTTACTACTTTTTGTATCTCTATTTGCAACAAATCGCACACTGCCATAGCTGCTATTGTGTTTTCAATATTATGCATTCCGCCAATATTTAAATTGACAGATGCTAATGTTGCGCCATTTTTATTGAATTCAAAAGTATAAGAGCCATGCTTCATTACAATATCAGAAGCATAATAGGTTGCCGCATCATTTTGCAAAGAATAGGATACTTTATGAGGCGCACTAAATTCTTTAGAACGCTTTAAACCATGTTTAAATACGAGTGTATCTTTTATTTGAGAAACAAACTCTAAATAGCATCTTTCCATTTCTTCAACAGTGCCATAAATATCTAGATGGTCGGCATCCATGGCTGTAACAACTGCTATTTCAGGAAATAGTTTTAAAAAACTCCTGTCATATTCATCCGCTTCAATGACAGCACACGCATTGTCACTGTTCCAATAATTGCTATGATAGTTTGCTGAAATGCCACCTAAAAATGCATTACAACCGTAACTTGTATGTCTTAAAATATGAGCTATTAATGTTGAAATCGTGGTTTTGCCATGCGTACCAGCCACGCAAATCGCAGTCATCCATTCTGAAATAGATTGCAATACATCACTTCGTTTTACAACCTGATAGTTCTGCTCTCGATACCAATTTAATTGTTTATGCTGGCTTGGTATCGCTGGCGTATAAACAACCAATTCAGCATCTTTATCTACTAAATCAATATTATCCTCAAAATAAATCGAAATACCTTCGCTTATTAACGTATCTGTAAGCGGAGTTGGCGTCTTATCGTAACCGCTTACTTTTGCACCACGTTGATTGAAAAAACGAGCCAATGCACTCATGCCAATACCGCCAATGCCGATAAAATGAATGTTTCGTATGTGCTGTATATCTATCATTAGTTGGCTAGTTCAATTAATTTATTTGCAATTTTTGTGTCTGCATCTTTTATGGCTAATGGCTTTAAATTGCGATGCATCAATTCTTGAGCCATTGTATCTTTTGATAAAAGAATTATTTTTTGAATTAACTCTTGTTTACAATTCACATCAGGTATCATTTGTGCGGCATTGTGATGAACCAATGCCATCGCATTATGAGTTTGATGATCTTCGCTCGCAAACGGATAGGGAATAAAAATTACTGGCTTTGCCACAATGCATAGCTCAGCAATAGATGAAGCGCCTGCTCTCGACACAATAATATCTGCTGCGGCATATGCTAAATCCATTTCACTTAAAAATTCAAAGACTTTCACTTGTGATTCATATCCACTAACAGCTTGCTTTGCCTTTTCATAAAAAACGCTTCCAGTTTGCCAAATTATTTGCAGATTTTCAGCAATCAAATCTTTAAAACCTGCCATCATACTTTCATTAATGCTTTTTGCACCTAAACTTCCACCAAATACAAACACGATTTGTTTGGTCGAATCTAACTTAAAAAATAAAACACCTTCTGCTCTATTTAGACTACTGCTTGAAATATTAGCTCTTACAGGATTACCCGTAATACTAATTGCTTTTGCTGGAAAAAATTTCTCCATATTTTCATACGCAACACAAATTGAGTTTGCTCGTTTCCCTAAAATTTTATTAGACTTACCCGCAAATGAGTTCTGCTCTTGCAAAAGGGTTTTTACTCTCGCTTGCTGTGCCATATATAAAACAGGAAAGCTTGCATAACCCCCTACACCAACCACCACATCAGGCCGAAAATCTTTTATAATACTTCTAGCTTTGAAGAAGCTTTTAACCAATTTAAGAGGCAAAGAAAAATTTTTGAGTAATGAGCTTCTATTAAATCCGGCAATTTCCAATCCGACAATTTCATAACCTTCTTTTGGCACTTTCTGCATTTCCATTTTACCTAAAGCGCCTACAAACAATATATCACAATTGGGGTGCAAGCGCTTTGTAGCATTTGCAATAGCAATAGCTGGGAAGATATGACCTCCCGTACCACCGCCCGCAATTATGACTTTCAGTTTCTTCATTCAGCTTCTTGTTCGTTTATATCTTTAAATTTTTGTTCTTTTTTTTCTCCAACTACTATAGGATTTTCGTTATCTACAAATCGACTCACGCTTAAAATGATTCCTATTGCCAAACAGGTGAACCATATTGAAGAACCACCCATACTGATGAGCGGCAAGGTGAGCCCAGTTACAGGCAAGAGGTTCACATTCACTCCCATATTTAAAAATGCTTGAAAGACTAATGTAAAGCTCAATCCTATGGCTAAAAAAGCCCCAAAAGCAAATGGACATCTTCTAAAAATAACAATGCTTCGCCATAGAAAAAGTAGATACAATAATATTAAACCTGCACCTCCGATAATTAATCCATACTCTTCTATAATAACCGCATAAATCATATCGGAATAGGCATGTGGTAAAAAATTACGTGTCGAGCTATTCCCAGGCCCCACACCAGTTGCACCGCCTTTAGCAACCGCAATTTTACCCAATAGCACTTGATCTGGAATGGCTTCCTTACTATCTGAAGTAAAGCTTTTTATTCTCTTTTCCCAAGTAGTTGCACGACCTTTACCTGTCAACTTCGAAAATCCATAAATAGCTCCGAATAGCATTAAACCTAAACCTAATAAAATAAGTAGATGCGTAGTTCGAATTCTTCCAATAAAAAACAGCATGCCACAGGATAAAGCAATCATTAAAGCTGTAGAAAGATTTGCCAAAGCGATTAATCCGCAAATTACCATGACTGGTAAAAAAACTTGCAAGGCTACTTTCTTGAAATTGCCTAAATCATTTTGCAAACGTGAAAGCTGACGAGCCAAAAACATGAAAAGAGCAAGCTTGGCTAAATCTGAAGTTTGAAAAGTGATTCCAACCAAGGGCAATCTTATCCAACGCGAACCTTCGTTATAAGTGGTACCAAAACACAAAGTATAAAGTAATAAAGGTATGCTGATCGCAAATAGTAAAACAGCTATATTCGCGTATACTGTATAGTTTACTTTGTGTGCCATATATATAATTCCTATTCCTGCTAGTAGCACACCAAATTGTTTCATTAAATAAATTTCGGCATGACCTTCGTAACGTCGATATGCCAACGAACCCGTAGCACTATAAACCGCAAGTAAACTCACCAGCGTAAGTACTATGACAACACCCCATATGATGCTGTCGCCTTTAGTTCGATTTAAAATATGTTCCATGTTGGATTATTATCTAATTTGTTTAAAGTGCTAATACAGCCTCTTTAAATTGTTCACCTCTATCTTCATAATTTCTAAATAAATCAAAACTTGCACAAGCTGGTGAAAGCAATACGCAATCTCCGGGCTCAGCATTCTCATAAGCTAATCTTACTGCTTCAATCGTATCATCAGATTCTACGATAGGAACAACCCCATTGAAAGCTTGATGAATATTTGAATTATCTTTTCCAAGACACACAATTGTTTTTACTTTTTCTTTGACTAGCTCTAATATTTCGTTATAGTTGTTTCCTTTATCTACACCACCCAATATAAGCACTACAGGCTTTTTCATACTTTCTAATGCATACCAAACACTATTCAAATTCGTAGCCTTGCTATCATTAATAAACTCCACACCGCGTATGCTTGCTACATACTCCAATCGGTGTTCAATCGCTACAAAATTCTTCAAGCACTCACGAATACTAGATGAACGTATCTCTGCAACTCTTGCAGAAACGGTTGCTGCCATTGAGTTATACTGATTATGTTTGCCTTTCAGAGAAAGCTCATTAATGTTAATACTAAAGGGTTCACCATTAATACGAATCACTAATTCGTTTTTATCTACATAGGCTCCGTCGCTGCTTAATTGTTCATTCATAGTAAAAAAAAGAATTTTGGGGGTTATTTTATTTTGTGCTAAAAATCCTGTACTTGCTTTGTCATCTTTACAAAGAATAAGCACATCATCTGCTGTTTGAAATTTTGCTATATTAAATTTTGCTTGTAAGTAATTATTGAAATCGTAGTTATACCTATCTAAATGATCGGGTGTAACGTTTGTTATAATGGCAATATCAGGGCGGAAACTTTGTATATCATCTAATTGAAAGCTACTTATTTCCATCACATACCATTCTGTTGGCTGCATAGCAATCTGCTTCGCAAAACTGTAACCGATATTGCCAACAACGGACACGTCACGTTCATCACGCTTAAACATATCGTAAATGAGACTTGTAGTGGTAGTTTTGCCATTGCTACCTGTGATACAAATAATTTTGCTCTTTCCTTTATATCGAAATGCAAACTCAATCTCACTCATGATTCGAATTCCTTGCTCACGAACTCTTTTCACGATTGCTACTTTCTCAGGAATTCCTGGACTCTTCACAATTTCCTTTGCCGCTAAAATAATTTCTTCTGTATGCTTTCCTTCTTCAAATGGAATATCATTTGAAACTAATTCTTGTCTATATTTTTCAGCAATTACACTCATATCAGAAACAAACACAGATAAGCCTTGGCTCTTTGCGAGCAATGCTGCTCCAGTGCCGCTTTCGCCGCTACCTAGAATTACTATGTCGTATTTTGTGTTCATGTATAACTTATTCTTGTTTATTGAAGTTTGAGTGTAACGATGCTTAATACGGCCAATACAATACCCATAATCCAAAATCGAATTGCAATTTTACTTTCGTGATAACCCAATTTTTGATAATGATGATGTAAAGGCGACATTAAAAAAATTCTTCTACCTTCGCCATACCTTCGCTTTGTATATTTAAAATAAGCTACTTGTATCATCACGCTTAAATTCTCTACTAAGAAAACGCCGCATATAATAGGTATCAATAATTCCTTACGAATAATGATCGCTAAAGAAGCTATAATTCCACCTAAAGCCAGACTGCCAGTATCTCCCATGAAAATTTGAGCAGGAAAACTATTATACCATAAGAAGCCAATGCAAGCACCTACAAAAGCTCCAATAAATATTGAAAGTTCATCTAGATTTGGAATGGGCATTATATTTAGATAACGTGCGAAAGTAAAATGCCCCGACACGTAAGCAAATAAAGCCAGGCAGATACCTATGATAGCACTAGTTCCAGTAGCTAAACCATCGAGCCCATCTGTTATATTAGCACCGTTAGAAACGGCGACAATAATAAAAATAACAAATAATACATAAATGAGAGGTGTTAAATACTTTACAGCACCATCACCAAACCAAGATGCCATTTTTGCATAACTCATTTCATGACTCTTAGAAAATGGAATCGTTGTTACGGCACTTTTTACTTTTGCATAAGTATGCGAAATACCTTTGTCATCCATACGAATCACACCTTCTTTCACTACAATGTCAGTAGAATTATTCATTGCACTTAACCCGCCTGTTGTTTCTCGAATGATAGTCACATTCTCGTTGTAATACATGGTTAATCCTACTATAATACCCAACCCAATTTGACCTAGTACTTTAAATCGACCTGCTAAACCTTCCTTATTCTTTTTAAATACTTTTATATAATCATCTAAGAATCCAATCAGGCCCAACCAAACTGTAGAAACGACCATGAGTAAAATATATACATTTTCAATTCTCGCAAATAGTAACGTTGGAATTAAGATGGCTCCTATGATAATAATTCCGCCCATGGTAGGGGTACCGCTTTTTTGCTTCTCGCCATCTAATCCTAAATCGCGAACCGTTTCGCCAATTTGTTTACGATGCAAATACTTGATCAAGCGTTTGCCATACACCAATGAAATAAATAATGAAAGCATAATTGCCATAGCTGCACGAAACGTTATGAAATAAAACACACCCACACCAGGCATGTTAAATTTTTCGCGTAAGAATGTAAATAAATGGTACAGCATAGTCTTTTATTTTTCTAATAATTCAAACATTTCATGTAAAATTTTTTTATCGTCAAAATCATTTTTAATCCCTTTAATTTCTTGGTACTTTTCATGTCCCTTGCCTGCAACAAGAATAATATCTCCCATTTCAGCAATGCTGCACGCCGTTTTAATGGCTTCTCGTCTATCGCTAATGGTTACGAATTTTTTGCGCTGATGAACAGGTACACCCGCTTCCATATCATGTAGAATAGTTTGGGCATCTTCACCTCGTGGATTATCAGAAGTAAAAATTACACGATCACTATGTTCACAAGCTACCAATGCCATCAAAGGACGTTTAGCTTTATCTCTCTCACCACCGCAGCCCACAATGGTAAATAGCGTTTCGTTCCCTTTCTTTAATTTATTGATTGTGGCTAACACATTCAACAAGGCATCGGGAGTATGCGCATAGTCTATAATACCTAAAATATTTTCTTTATCTGAAACTATATAATCGAATCTTCCTTCGGCCCCTTGCAGGGTGCTCAGCACTTGCATCACCAATTCTTTATCTTCTCCTAATTCGCAAGCAACACCATAAACACATAAAATATTATAGGCATTAAACTCACCTATCATTCGGCAATACACTTCTTGGTTGTTGATATTCATCACCAACCCCGTGAGCGTATTCTCTATTACTTTTCCTTTGTAATCGGCTAATGTTTTTAATGAATAAGTTTTTCGAGTGGCATCAGTATTTTGCAGCATCACTAAACCGCGTTTGTCATCTACATTGGTTAAGGCAAATGCTTTTTTAGGTAAGAAATCAAAAAAAGATTTTTTAACTCGTATATATTCATCAAATGTTTTATGATAATCTAAATGATCATGTGTAATATTTGTAAAACAAGCTCCGGTAAATTGCATACCAGCGATACGTTGTTGATGAATAGCATGTGAGCTTACTTCCATAAATATATGCGAACAACCTTCATTTAGCATTTTTTTCAATAGCCGCTGTAAACTCACAGCATCTGGAGTTGTATGAGTAGCAGGTAATACTTGATTTGCGATTTGGTTTTGCACAGTTGAAAGCAATCCACATGTATATCCCAATTTGCTAAATAATTGAAATAGCAAGGTGGCGCATGTAGTTTTACCATTCGTGCCAGTAACACCAATCACTTTCATTTCATGTGAAGGATGGTTGAAAAAATTAGCTGCCGCAAACCCTAATACATCTTGGGTGGATGCAACTTGTACATAAGTTATATGCTCTGCTAACTCTTCAGGCATTTCTTCACACAATATGCAAATAGCCCCTTGCCTAATTACTTCTTCTATGTATTGATGTCCATTTATAGCCGTGCCTTTCATCGCTATAAACATAGATTCACTAGTTATCGTACGAGAGTCTATACATAGATCTTTCACCATTATATTTACATCTCCATGTATGCGAATGGTTTTGATATTGAGCAATATATCTTGTATAGTTTTCAAGCTAGCTTAATTGTATAGTTATATGTTGACCTTTTTTATAGTATGAGCCAGGTGTAATTGATTGTGTAACCACTCTTCCTTTTCCAACAGGAATCACACGCAAGCCATTTTTTTCAAGTACATAAATTGCATCACGCAAACCCATACCGCTTACATCAGGTACCAAACTTTTGTACTCTTTCATTTCTCCAAAAGTTAATACCCCTAAACTATCTATTTGAATATTTTGTACCCAAGATGCTTGTGATGAGATACGTTTCAATTGTTTCAATTTTTGTGTCAATATATTATACTCATCTGTTTTTATACTCTTTGGGGTTAAAGGCACTTGCACTTTTTCCTCTTTGATAGGCTGATTGACATTATGTGAATTAATCGCAAATAGCCGATTTGCAACTTCTTTGAATACTGGCAATGCAATTTGACCACCGTAGTAATTATTCGACCCTTTGCGTGTTCGTAGTACAACACATATAGTGTATTGTGGATCTTCTTTAGGAAAAAATCCTACAAACGAACCATGATAAACACGATCTGTGTATTTAATTCCCTTGTCTGCAACTTGCGCGGTACCCGTCTTGCCACAAATAGTGTAATACTTATTTTTCAAATCCTTGCCGGTGCCACTTTCCACAACTTCATTCATCGTTTCCTTCAAACTAACTATAGAAGCCGAATCAAGCACTTCTTCATTTAATACGGTTGGTTCATACTTGATTACATCTTTACCATATTCTTGCACACTATTTACCAAATAAGGTTTCAATAATTTTCCATTATTCGCGATTGCATTGTAAACCATACATGTATGCATTGGCGTAATCAGCACTTGATAACCCATACCTAAATATGCCAATGAGTATCTTCCTTTGGTTACTGAGTCACGAATAAAAGTTGGATTTACTTCTCCGCTCAATCCCAAGCCTGTTTTACTGTCTAAATGTAATTCGTGCAGATTGGACCAATAGGTTCCAATTCTATCTTTATAGTTATGATGTATCAATTTTGCAAAAGCAACATTTGATGAATGCGCAAAAGCATCTTTGATAGTTAAAGTACCTAAACCTGCGTGGCTATCCCTTATGGTGTAGGGTCCAAATTTTGCACGACCCCCTTGACAATTTATTTTATCATCAATACGAATGAGTTTGTCTCGCATGAGTGAAATAAGCGAAACCAATTTGAAAGTTGAGCCTGGTTCTAAACGCTTAATCGCATAATTAAAATCTTCATAATAACTTCCATCAGCTTGACGACCTAGATTAGCCAATGCTTTAATTTTACCCGTCTTTACTTCCATTACAATGCAAGTACCAAATGTCGCTTGCTCTTTTTCGAGTTGATGCAATAAGGCATTCTCTGCCACATCCTGAATATTGACATCCAGTGTTGTAATTACGTCTCTTCCATTTTCAGGGTCAATTTCTGACCCATCAATTGGCACCCAAGTCCCCCCTGCAATTTTGCGAACAATTCTTTGTCCTTGACTGCCTTTCAAATCATTGTCGTACTGATTTTCAATACCCACATTTTGTGCATTTTGACGATAAAGTCCTATCGTTCGATTCGCGAATAAGTCAAATGGATTGATTCTTTTTGTGTGGGCATGCGCTATTAAGCCTCCTTTATATTGACCTTGTGAAAAAGGTTCCACGTTTTTCAATTCAATATATTGTGCATAGCTAGCCTTTTTCTTCAGTAAAAAATATTCGTTCTTTACCTCATACTCTTTCGCTAAAATTTCTTTGTATTCAATCCATGTTTTATCACCAAATACCTTTGCAATTTTTTTGGCTAAAGGCTCAACATATTTTTGGAAAGTGTCATGTTTGATTACGCTCCAATCAACATGTAATTCGAATTCAGGAATTGAAGAAGACAACAGACTGCCGTCTTCCGAATATATATTACCTCGTTCGGGTTGTATGACTTCTACCTTGGTATGCTTGCTATCCGCAATTCGCATTAGTTCCTTTTTCTCATAAATCTGAATGCGGGCTGCCTTAAAAATAATGGCCACACCAAACAGGCACATACCTATAAATGTGATATAAACTCTAAATCGTATGTCCTTACTTGCCTTCATAGCTTACTGTTTGATTTGTATTTTATGAGGAGGTACAAGTGTCTTTAGCAGGCCAATGTCTTTCGCGCGAATGGCTAATTCACTTTCTTTAGTAATTTTCATGAGTTGCGATTTCTCATCGATATAGCGCCATCTATCTTCCTTTAAATCCTTGGCAGTTGTATTAATTGCTCGGATCGTGTTTTCAGCTTGGTGATTGATGGTGATATAAATTAAACCCAAAGCAGTGCAGTAAAGAATGAATGGAATGTTTTGCACAATGCCACGTCGCCCGATATGATTCAGCATTTGCTTCCAATCAGGAATATTTGACAATATGTTTCTTGTATCTACTGACACGGTTTTGTTTTATATTTTTTATCAAGAATTTTAAATACTTGATACTTCTTTAATTATACTTTTTCTGCGACTCTTAGTTTAGCACTTCGTGAACGCGGATTTTTTGCTTCTTCTTCCTGACTTGGTAAAATCGGCTTTTTGGTGATGACCTTTAGACTTAATTTTTTCTTCTTTTCTTGTACACTAAAATCAACGTTGTTGCTCTCTTGAAATGTTTGGGTTTTCATCCATTGTTTCACAGGTCTGTCCTCCAAGGAATGAAATGTAATGATACAGAGTCTTGCTTGAGGACTTAGCCTATTTGTGATAGTGGATAAAAACTCATGTAATGCATGAATCTCATCATTTACCTCCATACGTAAAGCTTGAAATACTTGTGCGAGATACTTGTTAGGATTGCCATACATAACAGATTCGCACACTTGTTTAAATGTTTGAATACTTGTAAATGGAGTTTGGTTTCTACTATCAACAATTCGCTTGGCTAAAGCTTTTGCATTGGTAATTTCACCAAAATTTTCAAAGAGCATTTGCAAATTCTTTTCATGGTAGGTATTCAAAATTTTCGCAGCTGTTAAAGGATTTCTATGATCCATACGCATATCTAATGCTGCATCGAACCTGGTAGAGAAACCTCTTTCTGCTGTATCAAACTGGTACGAGCTTACTCCTAAATCTGCTAACACACCATTCAATTTTTCCAATTTGAGCATGCGTACAAATCGAGCTGCATATCTAAAATTTTCTTGTATGAAAATGATACGATTATCGTCTGGTAAATTTCGTTTTGCATCTTCATCTTGATCAAACACAATAAGTTTACCCTTGTCTCCAAGCTTTTGAAGGATGGCTTTACTATGTCCTCCGCCTCCAAAAGTTGCATCTAAGTAAACACCATCTTCTTGGATATTGAGTTGTTGAATACATTCATGTAAAAGAACTGGTAAGTGGTAAATTGCTTCAGTACTCATTTTCTATATATCGTCTAAAAATCCGGGGCCCATAACCTCTAAGGCTAAGGCATTCATATCTGTGTCATCTGTTTGAACTATATCGTAGAATGCTTTCGCATCCCATATTTCAGTCTTATTCGTTTGAGAAGAGAGGATAGCATCTTTTGTGATGCTTGCATACTCCAACATTTGTGGTGGCAATAACAATCTACCTGCTGCGTCTAAATACAAACGTGTTGCACCTTGAAGCAATTTGCGCTTGAACAATCTTGCTTTTTCATTAAACTCTGTAATACGCTCAATTTTTGCTTCAATTTTTTTCCATTGAACTTCGGTGTAAAGCACCAAGCATTTATCAAGGCTACGTTGTAATACGAATTCCTGACTTGCTTCTTCACCAATTTGACGCTTGAGTTGTGCTGGCAATATAAAGCGCCCCTTACTATCAAAGGTTACTTCAAATTGACCAACAGGTTTCTTAGTTTCTTGCGTCATGTTTTAAAAGACACAAATCTACATTTTCACCCATAAAAACCCACCCTTTGTAAATATTTAGTTATCCACAAGCTAAAATGCTTGTAAGTATTGTACAGTAAGGCTTTCAGGCATTTTTATAAAAAAATTGATACTAATAATTTGTGGATAACCTGTGCGATTTCTTATATTCATGACTTTTGATATAATCTAATGATGAAAATATGTGCTTTAATAGAAATTATTGAAGTAAAGCTGTGGAAATGTAAGTTCGAAGATACAGCAAAAAAATTCTATTTATTTGGGGGTAAAAAAAAACCGCCCTAAACATGAGAGCGGTTTATTAAAAAATTATTACGTTTTATCGATCTAAATCTGGAATAACTTCTATGTGATCATTATTCTGCATTTTTTCCAACCAACCACTTAAAATAAATAATATTCCTGCAGCGATACCCGTCATCACAATAAATAGCATGAAGAACTGGTAAAGATTAGTAATCTCATAACCTAAAAAAGAGGGAAATACACCATTTGCTTTCGCAATGTCTTCTGGTGTTGATGGTGGAATTAAAGCGCTTAAAGTTCCTGCAAATTTATTCGCAGCTGCATTCGCTAAAAACCAAGTACCCATCATAAGTGATGATAAACGTAATGGCGATAATTTAGAAACCATCGATAGCCCAATTGGCGATAAACAAAGTTCCCCCATAGTATGTATTATATACAAGCCAAATAACCACCACATTGACACCTTATCAGATGCTCCAATACCCTTTACTGCAATCGCAATAACTATGTATCCTAATGCAACTAATGCTAGCCCAATTGCCATTTTTTTAGGCGAAGAGGGTTCCAATTTCCTTGCATATAAAAAACCCCAAATAATCGTAAATACTGGAGCTAAACAAATCACCGCCAAGGGATTTACCGATTGAAAGTAAGAAGCTGGCATTTCCCAACCGAATAAACTTCTGTCTGTTTGTCTATCAGCAAAAAGCGTCAATGATGCACCGGCTTGCTCGAATGCTCCCCAAAAGAAGATCACAAAAAAGGCTAGTATAAAAATTACTATAATTCTTTGGCGCTCAATTTTGGTAAGAGATGAATCTGAAAGAATAATAATAGGCATTAATGCCATTGCACCATAAATAAACCAACTGATTATATCGAAACCTCCAACGCTAGTGTTTTTAAATAATGTTTGAAAATTTAACATAAAAAATATCAAAGCAATCGAGCCAACTATCATACCAATTGACTTTGCATCAAGCTTCTTCACGGGCAATCCAATTTCTTTTCCTTCTTCAGAAACAAGGTATTGTTTTTGGAAAACAATAAAAGCTACGAGGCCAATTACCATTCCAATACAAGCGGCTAAAAAGCCCCATTTAAAATCCATAGAGCCACATACCAAAGGAGAGAAAAATGCACCCAAATTAATTCCCATATAAAATATAGTGAAAGCACTATCTATTCTGCGATCATTCGCAGGATACAATTGTCCAACCATAGTAGAAATATTGGGTTTAAAAAATCCATTTCCTATAATTAGAGCTGTCAAACCAATCCACATCATACTTATGCCGCCCTCTGCACCAGCCGAAGCACTTAAAAACATACAAAACTGACCAATCGCCATCAATATACCGCCAATGATAATACTTCTTCTATTGCCTAAGAATTTGTCACACAAATACCCTCCTAATAGTGGTGTTAGGTACACCAATCCTGTATAACTTCCATAGATTCGTGAAGCGTCCGCATCACTCATAAGTAATACTTTGGCCATAAATAAAATAAAAATGGCGCGCATGCCATAATAACTAAAACGTTCCCACATCTCAGTAAAAAATAAAAAGTACAAACCTTTTGGATGTCCATTATTTGCCGTTGATATTTCCATATGTATATTTTTTAATGTGCCAATATACATACAAACTTGGAATTAAGTAGATTCCATATGCCTAATACACAATTTAAATTATAACATGCCTGGTTATGATACACCCAAAAGAGAATAAATTTTCTCGCGTAATTGTCGAAAACTTATTTCATTTTCTTTGTCGAAAACTTCGCTTGCAATAAAGAAAACTCAGTTAACACATCGCTGTATAGGCTGTCTAAGTCTTTCGGTCTTTGGCTATACCATTTCATACTTTCGGTAAATTGAGCTTCTGTGTATTTATTTTGCGACAATATTTTTGCATAAAAAAATTGCAATGAATCTCGCTTTGTATTTTCAGTATAAATACTATCAATCTGAACATGTTGGAGATAAGCCTCTGCTAAATGCATTTCTACCAACATATTTCTTAGTGTAGAAGTTGGAATTGGCTTAAATTTTTCCTTACAAGAAAATATTGCCATTGAAACTAGTAGAACACAACAGAAGTTAATAAAGTGCCTATTTAACTTACAACAATGTATTGATACTAAAAGCTTTCCAATCAAAATTTTCTTTTTATTTAAGTAATTCAGCATATTTTGAAGCATTAGTCACATCAATGTTAGCTAACATAGGTACTAAAGCTTGACGCTCTGTAAGGGGAGCGCGTTGTAAAAAATTAATCACTTCTTCGCTTTTTGCATTAAACCAAAATTGAAGTAACATGCTTGAAGGATTATCTTGGTTAATTTGTTGAATGATTGGAAAAATAGCATTCATAGCTGTTCTAGCTCCTTCAGGATCAGTTGTTAACACATCTAAACCTAATCGGTGAAATTTATACTGAACCTCACGCATAGGCGCAAATCTTACATTTGTGATTTGATCGATTAACCAAAATCGATTCCGTTGATTTTGCCCAGCGGTGGCAGACCATCCACTAATCGATTTATTCTCGGGTGCGTTGCTCACAATATTCAATGCTTTATTATAAAAGTCAGAGCCTCCTTTCAATGAATAACTGTCATAATCTAAACCTAGCATAATATAACAATAATAGGCAATTACTGCTGTTAGATTAGAAGCTAAGGCATCATTATTAGAAACTCGATTATCATTAAAATCTAAGTTCTGGAATTGCTGATATCGAAATGATACATCTTTGTCTGTGTAGTTAGTAAGATTGCTTGTATAATTGGTATTGTAAATAGGTCGCTTGCTTTGAATAGACAATCGCCCTTGAAATCCTCCGTCTTCACCTTGAATTTGTCGACTAATAACCAAGGTTATCACACATTCAATTTTTTCTTTCACTTCAAATTGGTCACTCGTCCACTTTCTATTATTTACAAAATCACCTATAGCTTGCTCCAAAGTTTTGAAAATGATAGGGTCAGCCCCTTGTATTTGATCGGCCACAACAATTGCCTTACACCTGAATTCTTGTGCCTTGGAAAAAAAAGCAAGGGATAATAAAAATAAACAAAAAACTAGCTGCTTGTTCATACGTGTAATTCAATTATTTTCTGAACAATATCCTTAGCTACTTCTTCTTTCGATTTTAAATCAAATGCTTGCTTATTGCCCAATTTATCAAATATTGTTATTTTATTTGTTTCATGTAAAAATCCTGCACCAACATCATTTAGAGAATTAAGAATAATAGCGTCCGCATTTTTTTCTTTCAATTTCTTTAACGCATATTCTTCTTCATTATTGCTTTCGAGGGCAAAACCAATTAAAATTTGCTGTGTCCTTTTTATGCCACCTAAGTGTTTTAAAATATCTTTTGTTTTCGTAAGCTCAATAACAACTTCACCTTCTTTCTTTTTGATTTTTGTGTCCGAGACAATTTTAGGTGTATAGTCTGCCACAGCTGCACTCATAACAGCAATATCTGAGTTTTCAAATTCAGCACTTGCTGCATCAAACATTTCAGCGGCTGATCGAACCTTGATTATTTTTACCAAAGGATGTGTTATCGATAAACTACTTGGTCCTAATACCAAAGTAACTTTACAACCTTCGTTTGCCAAGGCTTCAGCGATGGCAATACCCATTTTGCCACTACTTTGATTACCTATAAATCGAACAGGATCTAAATTTTCGTAGGTAGGACCCGCCGTTACTAGTGCCTTTTTACCTTGGAGTTGTTGTGTTTGATTGAAAAAATTAACTAAGGATTCAAATAGTTTTTCAGGTTCCGCCATTCTTCCATAGCCAATTAAACCGCTGGCCAATTCACCAAGCTCGGCTTCAACAATAGTATTTCCAAAACTTTGTATAGTATTTAAATTGCGTTTTAAGCTTGCGTGATGATACATGTCTTCGTCCATCGCTGGAGCGACCATAATAGGGCAGGTTGCAGATAAATAAACCGACATTAATAAATTATCGCATAATCCACTTGCCATTTTTGCGATTGTATTGCAAGAGGCTGGCGCAATGAGCATGATATCAGCCCAACGACCGAGCATAACATGATTAGCCCACGAGTCATTTTCACTTAACTGAACTAAAACTTTATGCTTGGAAAGTGTACTTAATACCAAGGGTGACACAAATTCAACGGCAGCAGGCGTCATCACCACTTTTACTTCCGCACCCGCTTTCACAAGCAAACGGAGTAACATAGGCATTTTGTATGCCGCAATACTCCCTGAAATACCAATGATAATTTTTTTACCTTTCATGCGTTAACAAAGATGCAATATTTGCACCACACCACGAAGATTGATGAATTAAAAAATGCTAAAACAAAGTTACAAACCACTCAAATGCACCATGAAAAGCCCTCCCTACTTCAGGTGTAAATAACTTGACGTCAATTTTGAAAAGTACTCTTTTATTTTTCTCCAACTCAGCCAATAAATCATCATGACTATAATCGATAATTTTGGCGCTCGAATAAATATCACATTTCACGAAAGCTTGATACTTGACTTTTGCCGCTCTATGAATCGGCAAAGACCTGGGTACTACTGTAGGGAAGTTCTGTTTGAGAAATTGTCCACCTGCAATTTCTGCTAAAGCAAAAAACGCTGAGGCATGCACACTATGAACATGATTTTGATTAGGTTTTCCGAAAACCATTTTTAATTAATACGGCTCCTTATCTGCAGGAATAATGCCGAGATTTCGGGTAATTGGTTACTCTAATACATCCATAATACTCTTGAAGGAATATCAGAATTAGGCTTCCTTATTTTTAAAATAGATTTTATCGTTCAATAATTCATGAGTAGCTTGAATAGCAGGGTTGGCCATACGCTCATAAAAACGAGAAATTTCTATTTGCTCTTTATTTTCGTTGATTTCTTCTAAATTATCTGTCAAGCTGCCAAATTCCTCCAATTTACGATGTAATTCATCCTTAATTTTAGTATTAATCTGATTCGCTCTTTTAGATGCAATAACTATTGAACCATAAATATTGCCTGTTTTATCTTGCAAGGTTTGCAAATCGCGAGCCTCAATGGAGGCATTGGTTGTGTTTATTAAAAGCTTCTTGTTTTGCATAGTTTACAGTTTAATTTTCTTTAAGGCCTGCGAAGATAGTGCATTTATCCTCTCAATCTCATTTATATACTTACTTTTTGGGCTCTTTTTAAGAAAATCTTGGCAGTCGGCAAGTGCACTGGCATATCTTTCTTCTTGCTTGGTTGGAATGCTATTAAGTGCATACTCATACTTCGATTTCGCTTGCATGTAGAAATAGTAATCGGAGTTTCGAGAATCAGGGTACTTGCGCATTATTTGCTCAAATGCTACAGTTGCTGCTTTGTATTCTCGTATTTTGTAATACAATTCAGCACTATACGCATCTCTTGCTTCAAGTTTCTCACGTGATTCGTCTATCATTCGATTGGCATCATCGACATATTTAGATTCCGGATGTGTATTTACAAAACTCTGCATTTCACCAATAGATTTTACCGTATTGCTTTGGTCGAGCGAGTAATTTGGCGATAAATTATGCAAACAAAGGCTATTTAAGTATTCGCATTCTTCGGCATGCTCAGATTTAGGGAAAATGTCTGAAAAGTTTTTAAAATGATAGGAGGCAGCCAAATAATTTTTCATGAAATAAAAACTATTGGCATAACGATAATAGATAGCTTCAAAATTTTTTGTTCCCTTAAATACTGTAAGTAGCTCTTCATAAAGCACATTAGCCTTCGAATATTGCTTTGCCTCGTAAAACTGGTCGGCTCGTTGTAGTTTGTAATTATAATCTTTGCTTTTTTGAATGGCTTCTAAACCTGTTTTGCAAGAAGACATCATTAGACCTAAGCTAAGCAATATATATAAAAATACTTTCATGAGAATGCGGCAAATATAATGTTGTATATGTGAGTGTAGCTAAATGAATTGTTATAAAATATCTAAATTGATTCTATAAGTCTTTATTTTATCGGTGTTGCAATATTACCCAAGTTACCATCAACTCATATTTTACACTTGTATTTCTACTGCAAATTAGCTAGACCTTTCGATTCAAGACGTTGAGAACATTTTTTAGCCTCAAAAAGCCTGCTATTCCCCAGCTATAGTATTCACTTATCGAATAGCATTAAATTCCATCCTAAAATTCACTTTTTCAAACTTACATTTGTTGCATGGAATTTCGCCCCAGCAACCAAGCTGCCATCCCGCCTGTTGTTAAAAATTTATTGATAGTAAACGTTATTGTATATGTTTTACAATATGCACTAAATAATCAGTTTGGTGTAACTATAAATAATTGGTTTGCGCTACATCATTGGAGTTCTCCTCTGTTTCAAATATGGCAATTGGTAACGCATATGTTTATGCATAGTACTTACTCAATCATGCATATTTTTTCAAACATGTTTGCATTATGGATGTTTGGTTCTATACTCGAAAACCGATTTGGCGCAAAAAGATTTCTCAATTTTTACTTGTTATGTGGTTTAGGTGCTGCTATTTTACATCTCATCACCATGACATTTACGTCTAGTGAAGCTGAACTTGCTTTCTCAGAAACAGTGGGCGCTTCAGGAGCTGTTTTCGGATTGCTTTTTGCATTCGGATATTTATTTCCGAACACAGAACTCTATATGTATTTCATTCCAATACCTATTAAAGCTAAATATTTTGTGGCAATGTATGCCTTGTTTGAATTGTATGCCGGGTTACAGAGTTTTGCGGGAGATAATGTAGCCCATTTCGCTCACCTAGGTGGCATGCTTGTTGCATTCATTATTTTAAAAATTTGGAATAAAACCGATAGAGGAAATTTCTACTAAGACAACATGAATTCATTCAACGCCAAAATATTTTTTAAAGCAATTGCTAAGAGCGATATCACAAAAATTATCATCACGACTGCTTTGCTCTTTGTAATTCTCCAATCCATTCGGGTATCGATTATGATGGGAGGAGAAGAACCCACTTGGTTCTTTGAAAATATTTGGGATAAGGTCATATTAAGTGCCAGTTTAAGTGAGAGTTTACAGAAACCCTGGACTTGGATAACCTATATTTTTTGCGAAATGAGCATGATGCAAATTATCGGCAATATGATTTGGCTTTGGATCTTCGGCAGTGTCATTGAAGATTTGCAAGGTTACTATCGTGTAATTCCGCTCTACCTCACAGGAGGTTTAATAGCAGCCATTTGCTTATGCGTTTTGCATTCATTTTTTAAATTACCTTCTTTTTATTTTGCCGGCGCTTCACCAGGTCTTGTGGCTGTTGCAACCGCAACCTTAATTTACAAACCCAATTACAAATTTTGGTTTGCAGATCGACTGGGTATAAATATGTGGATACTTGGAATTATATTCTTTGTGCTACAATTTGCAAGTATCGGAAACTTCAATGTTTCGAAAATTGCATTGTTATTTGGAGGTATTTTGACAGGCGCAGCATTTAATTTCGGATTGCCATTGTATTTCGATTGGCTAAGCAATTCATTCAAAAAATTAGCTAATTTTTTTGGAAGTAATGACAACTTTGTTTTACAAAAACGGAAAACGATTAGATTCAAATCCGTAACAAAAAGCAGTTACCAAGTAGTAAATATCAGTGAACAAAAAATAAATATGTTACTTGATAAAATTTCCGCTTCGGGTATTAATTCACTTTCCAAAGAAGAAAGAAAGCAATTGGAAGAATATAGTAAGCAACGAAATGAAGTATAAAGATGCTTAGGAAGTTGGTAAAATATTTTATGCTTATTATCAGCATCTTCGTGGCTGCGCTTTTTGCATTGTGTCGATTTGTGCCTGCAGTAAACCCCTATGATGAAAGTATATTTGCCTTATTAGGATTAGCCACACCTATTTTGGCTCTGATCAATGCTGGGTTTGCTATTTTTTGGCTTATAAGTCGAAAGTATTATTTTATATTGATTCCTTTGTTAGCTTTTGTTTTGAGTTGGCGCGTATATAGCGTCGCTTATGGCGGGAAAATAAATCAAGTACAAGATTTTAATCATGATAGCAATCGTTTTTCAGTGATGTCATACAATGTTCGGCTGCTAGATTTATATAATTGGAGCGGCAAGAAAGAAACGCGAACAAATATTTTATCGTATATCAAACAAAAAAACCCAACCGTACTTTGCTTACAAGAATTTTATACAGGCAACGATTCAATAGGTATTAATAACATTAAAGCTATTCAAGATAGTTGCGATTATGCTTATTTCGCCGACTGTAATGTAAATGTAAATAAACGGGGAAAGTGGGGGAACATCATTTTTTCTCATGAACCAATACTCAGTAATATTAATCATGATGTTGATGTAATTGGTAATAATATGTTGCAAGAAACCACCTTAAAGCTTCATGACGATACAATTACTTTATTCAACATTCATTTAAAATCGAATAAATTTAGCAAAGATGAAACTATCTTAATGAACTCAGGAGAACTGCCTGAATTTGACGACAAAGTGCTTCATGATTCTAAATCAATTTATAAAAAATTGACTTATAGTACGATTAATAGAGGCTTAGAAGCTGATTTAGTAGGGAATATAATCGAGCAGAAAAGAAATCCAACTGTTGTATGCGGCGATCTAAATGATATGCCAAGTTCTTATGTTTATTTTAAAATGCGTAACAACTTATCAGATGCTTTTCTTACAAAAGGATTTGGTTTAGGTGCTACCTACTTGGGAAATGTTCCTTTTTTACGAATCGATTATATTTTCTTTTCCAACCAATTACAACTGCGTGGATTTGTGCAAGATGATATTCGATACTCGGATCACAAACCCTTGCTTGCAAATTTTGAATTGCTTTAAATATTTTCTTATTTTCGCGATAACAGCAAGATGCACGATATAGAACCATATTATAATTGGCGGCATTTATACACAGCAGAAGACGATGAGCAATCACCATTTTACAATCGTGTATATAGTGAATTTGAATTTAGCAACACCGTATATAATTATTACATACATCCTCAGTGGGATGATTTTGGTTCGCGAACATTATACATGAAGTTGCTTTTCGTCGATTACGAAGAAAACTATGCAATCATTGAATTATTAGGCGAATGGAACGATGCAATTGAAAATGACATTCAAACCTTGAAACGAAATATCATTGATTTATTAATCGCAAAAAAAATTTACAAGACTATTTTAGTGGGTGAAAACATATTAAATTTTCACAGTGAAAGTGATGACTACTACCAGGAATGGATGGAAGAAATAAGAGAAGTAGGAGGCTGGATTGCATGTATTAATTTTCCAGAACAAACGCAACACGATTTTAAAAAAGCACGTATCACGAACTACTTGCTTTTTTTCGAAGAAGACAATTGGCGAACTTTAAAGCCAGAACATTTTTTTCAAAAAATTGATAATGAAGTATTAAAACTTATCGATTAATACTAGTAGTCTACAACTTGTTCTTCAATCATGTCGGGCAGCTCTCTAAATTGATATTTTTGCGTGCGAAGTTGAGGCTCAAATCCGGCTTCTTCGATGGCATCTTGAATACTTTTATAAGTAAATCGATGTGGAGCACCTGCAGCACTCACGACATTTTCTTCTAACATAATGCTTCCAAAATCATTTGCACCAGCATACAAGCAAGCTTGAGCTACCTCTTTTCCTATAGTTAACCATGAAGCCTGTATATTTTTAATGTTAGGCAACATAATTCTACTCAGAGCTATCATGCGTATATATTCCTCAGAAGTCGTGTCATTTTTGGCCCTTCTTATTTTAGCTAATAAAGTATCAACATCTTGAAAAGTCCATGGGATAAATGCTAAAAATCCATTCGCGTGTGTTGGCTTTTCGCTTTGCACTTGACGTATCGCTACCAAATGTTCAAACCTTTCTAAAATCGTTTCCACATGTCCAAACATCATAGTAGCTGAGCTTGTAATATCCAATTGATGGGCAGCTCGCATAATATCTAACCATTCTTGCGCTCCACACTTTCCTTTCGATACCAAACGCCTCACCCTGTCATTCAAAATCTCTGCACCTGCTCCTGGCAAACTATCCATTCCTGCTTCTTTCAAAGCTTTTAATACCTCGGCATGTGTACTTTTTTCTAACTTCGAAATGTGTGCAACTTCAGGGGGACCTAAAGTATGTAGTTTAATATTCGGGTAAAGTGATTTTAATTGACTAAATAAGTCAACATAAAATTTCAAGCCCAATTCTGGATGATGCCCGCCTTGCAATAATAATTGATCGCCACCCCAGCGAATCGTTTCTTCAATTTTCCTTTTATACGTTTCAATATCAGTAATGTAAGCTTCAGGATGCCCCGGTACACGATAAAAATTACAGAACTTACAATTGGCGATACAGACATTTGTAGTGTTCACATTTCTATCAATCTGCCATGTCACCTTGCCATGTGGCACTTGTTCTTTTCGCAATTGATTTGCTATTTCCATAAGCACTGCAAGTGGGGCATTCTCAAATAAAAACACACCTTCTTCTGCACTTAAAAATTCAAAATTCAATGCCCTATTGTAAAGCTTTTCGAGGTTCATCCTGTAAAGAGTTTCGTATTATATTATCAATCGATTCAATCTTGTATTATTATAATGCTGACAAAATCTCCTGGCTCATTGGCTCTACCTTGGGACTGAAAACAGCAATTAATTCACCCTTTTCATTGATAAGATATTTTTGAAAATTCCAAGAGACAGAATTATCGCTGTATGCATTATATTTCTTTTGGGTAAGCCATACGTACAAAGGATGCATTTTAGAACCCTTCACCGATACTTTTGCAGCCATTGGAAATGTTACGCCATAATTTTTTTGGCAAAAACTTTTAATTTCTGAACTCGTTCCTGGTTCTTGAAATAAAAAATTATTAGCCGGGAAACCTATGACCACTAACTTGTCTTTGTACTTCTTATACAATTCTTCAAGACCTTCATACTGCGGTGTATAGCCACATTTTGATGCGGTGTTTACAATAAGTATTTTTTTGCCCTTATACTTAGCAAAATCTATAATCCCACCTTCCAGCGATTCAATTTTAAAATCGTAAATAGATTTTGTTTGCGCATCTAAAGATTGCGATTTAAAGAGGAATGAAAACATAAAGATGAGTATTAATCGTATCATAATTTTAAAATATGATGCAAATTTAGGCTTTTAAGAGTGCAATACTATCAAATAAAACAATGGTGTATTTTTCATTGAAGAATATACTTTTAATACAACCCAATCATAAAGTTGATATCTCAAAATATTGGAACTATTACACATCAATTCGCTCTAACGTGCTACGACTATTTATTAAATATTCTTACATTGGCGAATAATGCTACTGGGTATCTAAAACTTAATTCTAAACCATTGTCATTACCTGAATTAATACCAATAGCCAATTGGCTTTCAGCACCTAAAAAAAAATTATCGTACAAATTGTATTCAAGTCCATAAAACTTAGCCGCACCCAAAAGTAAACTACTACCATTTCCTCGACCCGCACTTTCTACTTCTAACAAAGTCTGCCAACCTGAGGTATAAGTGAATTTTCCACTCAAGCCAAATCTTCTTTCATAACCTAATCCGAAATGAAAGAATCCGCCTGATTCATTACTTGTACTAGCGCCAAACGTGGTTCTGAAAGCAAAATTATCGCCATAAAATTTAGATTTGATGCCAATTAAGCCGCTCGATTTGTCTCCAACATTAAAAGGTACAAATTTTGAAATAAGGGATGTGAAATTTAAACCAACTTCTCGAGAGTTAGCCCAAAATGCCCGTTCACCAGTCTTCTTCTCTTTTGTTAAGCCTATATCTGGTGTCGATTGACCAAAGCTAGACATGTGAATTGAAATAAATATGACAAGCGCAATCAAATAAGGTATTTGTATGTTTTTCATAGCAAATTAAAATTGAATACTAATGAATAAATTCGTTGGCATCATAAGCTTGAATGAATAAAAATCATTCGTATTTTTTGTTCTACTTTGATTAAGCACAGTGGTCTGAATTTTGTTTCCATATTCCCCTTGCAACATAGACTCTGTCATGAGTAAAATACGTTTATGAGGTTTATAGACTATTCTCAGTGCAGGACCACCACCCGCAGAAATATTTTCAATTGAATTACTAAAGAAATTTCCTAAGGTGGAATAACTAGAAACATATCTACCTAGCAAATCGATCCCGGCATGCATCATAAACCGATTGCTTAGTTGTATGTTTTTTTCAAAGCTCAATCGAACTCCATGATTTTGATCGCGCAATACTCTTTCTCCTAGTGTATCAAACGTTGATCTGCTATCGGTAAAAACATTCGCTCCTATTCGAAACGTGAATTTCCGAATATGCCTAGCATAATAAACACCAAAAGTAGTGCCGTCATCTTTTGTGAAACTCAATAAATTACTGAGCAAGGCTGTTGTGTTTACACCCACTTCGTTTTTATAATCATAGAAAGTTACAAGCTGTGTTGACTTTTCACTTTGAGCAAATAATTCATAATGAAGAAACAACAAAAATAGTATTCCAAAGCATTTAAAAATTTTCATGCGATTTTTTTATTTGGTAATAATTGTAAATGTAATCACATTTTCGGCTATGAAATTGACATTGATTTAGACCTGAAAAAAAATAGTCATCACTCGTATATTATTATAACTTTGTTTGCTACACTTTAGCTAAATGAATTATTCATGACAAAACGAAATTTTGCTATCTTAGGCAATGGAAGTTGGAGTTCGGCGTTGGCGAAACTTTTAACCGAAAATGGACACCACATACATTGGTGGATGAGAAGTGAAGAGGCTATTGAGAAAATAAAAAGCACAAAGCATAATCCTCATTATCTTTCGATTGTTCGATTTAAAACAGAAAGAATTACATTTTATAGCAACTTAGCAGAGGCTATTCAGCTGGCAGATATTGTATTAGTTGGTATTCCATCTGCATTTATTGTGGATGTATTAGATACAATGCCAACCGACATCTTTCAGCATAAAGTTATACTTTCTGCTATTAAAGGCATACTGCCCAAACAAGCATTGCTGTTGAATGAGTATTTAGAAGAAAGATTTTCTTTCCCACTATCGAGTTATGCATGCATCAGTGGTCCATGTCATGCTGAAGAGGTGGCGGCTGAAAAATTATCCTACCTCACCTTTGCCTGTGAAAACAGTCAATTAGCAACTGAAATCGCCGAACATTTTGCGAGTCATGTTTTACATACTGTAGTTAGCAATGATATTTATGGTGTGCAATATGCTTCTGTTTTAAAAAATATATATGCTTTAGGGGCGGGTATTGCGCATGGACTTGATTATGGCGATAATTTCTTGAGCGTTTATATCACAAATTGCTTTTCGGAATTGCAACAATTTATGGATGTAATTAGCACACAGACTTTGCACCATTATAATACCAGTGCATACTTAGGTGATTTATTAGTTACTTGTTATTCCATGCATAGCCGAAATAGAACTTTCGGAAATTTTATTGGCAAAGGATATTCTGTCAGTGCCGCTAAAATTGAATTGAACATGGTCGCTGAAGGTTACTATGCAGCGGATGGCATAGAACGAATTTGTCAAAAATTGAACTATGATTTGCCAATCGCACATACTATCTATGAAATTCTGTGGCAGGGCCAAAATCCGGCTTTAGCATTTAAAAACATTGAAAAAATATTTAATTAGTGAAATCTGTAATTATTGCTGCGCCTATTTCAGAAAGCTTTTCTCTTTTTCTAACATCTCGATTCGAATGTCACACGATAAACGACAAATCGGGCTTGCTACATATATCTTCAGACGAAGTAATTGGTATTGTTACATCCAATAAATTAAAACTAGATGCTTCTTTATTAGAAAATTTTCAGTCACTAAGCTGGATTGCACGATTAGGCTCTGGATTAGAAATTATAGACTTAAATTATTGTGAGCAGCATCAAATACATTGCTTTAGTTCTCCGCAAGGAATCGCTAATTCGGTTGCAGAGCATGCAACGGGGATGCTTTTAAGTTTGCGCCATCACATCCATTCATCTTTTTACGAAGTGAAAAATAGAGCATGGATTCGCGATGCAAATCGTGGCTATGAATTGGAGAATTTAACGCTAGGTATCATTGGCTATGGCCATACAGGCTCAGCTTTTGCGCGCAAGATGATACCTTTTGTCAGCAAGGTCCTAGCGCACGATAAATACAAGAAAAATTTTGAAAATGATGATGTCCGAGAAGTAAGTCTTCATAAAATTCAGCAGGACGCGGATATTATTTCACTGCATTTACCACTAACTGATGAAACGATTTCATTTTACAATGAAAAATTTATTGATGAAACAAGTAAGCGACACATCCTCATCAATACATCACGAGGAAATATTGCGACCACAAGTTCTATACTATATGGGTTTAAAAATGATAAAATATTGGGCGCATGTCTAGATGTACTGAGCGAAGAAAGTAATGTGGAGTTTGAAATGAAAAAGAATGATGGAAACTTCCAAGAACTTTTAGCATATCCTGTCATAATTACGCCACACATTGCAGGATATAGTTATGATGCCATTGAAAAAATGAGCCATGAATTGCTGCTTCAAATTCAGAAAATTCTTTAGCCTTAACTCAATCAATTATTGTTTCTCATCACATAACTTCGCCCTATTATATTAAAATAGTCATACATGATTTACAGAGCCATTGGCACAATGAGCGGCAGCTCGATGGATGGATTAGATTTAGCTTATTGCGTGTTGGAAGAAATTGGCGGTAAATGGACGGCTAAAATCGAAGCTAGCGATTGCCTTGTTTTTGATGATTTTTGGAAACAGAAATTGCAAGGAGTCACAAATTTGAACGCGAAAGAGTTGTTGCTAACTCATACAGCATTTGGCAAATGGATGGGAAATGCAATCGCTTCATTTATAGAAAAGAATAATTTACACCACAAAATACATCTTATTGCTTCTCATGGTCATACTGTATTTCATGAGCCTGCGTTGGGAATGACATTTCAAATGGGTGATGGTGCTGCTATTGCCACAACTACTAGCCTTCCAGTAGTGACTGATTTGCGGAATATGGATGTTGCGCTTGGTGGACAAGGAGCGCCTATAGTTCCTATCGCAGAGAAACTATTATGGCAGGATATAAGATTTTTTTTAAATCTTGGTGGCATCGCAAATGTGAGTATTCATCAAGATGATAATATAATAGCTTATGATATTTGCAGTGCAAACCGAGTACTCAATCTACTCGCTCAAGAAATTAATTTGAGCTATGATGCAAATGGAGAGCTAGCTTCTTCGGGGAAGATCAACGCTGAGTTACTTGAGCTTCTCGATACAATCCCCTATTATAAAAAACCATACCCAAAATCATTAGCCAACGAAATGGGAACGGAAGTTGTTTATTCAATCTTGCAAAAAGTTAATGTTTCATTGCATGATAAGTTAGCAACGTATTGTCATCATATCGCACGGCAAATTGCAGTTGAATTGCGAGCATTTACGAAAGGTAGTCAAGAGAAAATTATGATAACGGGTGGGGGTGCTTTTAATAAATATTTAATTCAATGCATTCAGCAGCAATTGCAGACATTGGAAATTGAGGTTTTTATTCCAGAAGAGACTTTCGTAAATTATAAAGAAGCAATGGCAATGGCATTGATTGGTATTTTGCGTTGGCGCGAAGAAGATAATGTTCTTGCCAGTGTAACAGGAGCTAGCAGAAATTCTGTAGGAGGCGCCTTATGGATGGGGCAAACATAGGCGCAGAAAGGCGTATCATCTATCCTCTCTTAATTATGCCTTCAGCTCGCTTAAAAACAAATCTAAAGCGGCTACCATAGAAGGTGCTTTGGGCATAGGTGCTTTTAATTGCAAAATGAGCCCAGCATCTTCTACAGCTTGTGCCGTAATAGGTCCGAATGCACCTATGTAAGTATTTTTTTGCTTAAACTTAGGACTATTTTCAAATAAAGATTTAACGCCGCCGGGTGTAAAGAAAACAATCATGTCATGATTCTTTTTTAATAAATCCTTTACATCATTAATTACAGTTTTGTAAAGCATCACTTCTGTATATTCCAAACCATTCTTCTCAAGGCATTCTAAAGTCTCTGCTCTACAAATATCATTCACAGGTACGATATATCTTTCTTTGGTTTTATGTTTGGATATTACATCTAACATACTTTGCACCGTACCATCCTCCCCGTAAAATATTTTACGTTTACGATAAATAATAAATTTTTGTAAATATAAAGCAATAGCTTCAGTGATACAGAAATATTTCAAATCTGGAGAGATTTTTATTTTACACTCTTCAACGATTCTAAAAAAATGGTCAATCGCATTTCGGCTATTAAAAATAACAGCACCATATTCAGTCACATCTACCTTTTGCTTGCGGAAATCTTTAGCGGCAATTCCTTCTACTAAAATAAATGGCGAGAAATCAAGGGATAAGCCATGCTTTTTCTCAAGTTCAAAATACGGTGATTTTCCCGATTCGGGTCTTGGTTGAGCTATCAGAATTGTTTTAATTGAAGCTGCAGCAGGCACATCCATATTTGAAGAAGTAACTTTGTTTTTTGCTGCTTTTGCCATACCGCTTATTCTTCTTAGAAGTTTTTTTTACAATTTGCCTACCCTATCTATAATCTTCTTACTATTTATAAATTCGCAGAAAAACCAAGAAGGGAATAATTTCAAAAGCGCAAATGTATAACAAAAAATGAAAAAAATGATTTTGCGTATATTTTTTCACTCCACCAAACCCACGTACATAGCGATATGCAAGCGAAAGCAAAATAATCCCCATTGCAATAGGTAATAATATCTTATCAGATGTACCTCCTTTTATGATCATTATGATACATATTGGAAATAATAATATGGATGTAAATTCACTTACTATAGACTGATTAAAAAGATATTGCGCGGCGGCTTCGCGTTGTTCGAAAATCCAAGCTAAAGTTTTTACACAAAAATACTTAAGTAAGTAAAGCCCGAGTGTTATGCCAAAACAATATCCATAAATGATCCAACTTGGCTTGCCTTGAAATAGACTATCGTCTTGAAATATTTTGAATAGCACATAAGCAAGTGTAGTAAAATAACCGAATCTTAATATCCAAGATGCTTGGCGATGGTTAGAAAGTTGATCAATCTGCTGCCGCTTAGAAATTTGCCTTTTCAATAATACATCAAACAAATTGTTTAGATGCCTACCAATATAATGCCTAAAAAGTGCCAGTAAAGTGATTGCTATAAGTGCAACAAAAAATAATCCCGTTTTGCTGCTCGATTTTCGTTTTAATGCTTCGCCTTTGTTAATTACAAAAGTTCGAGTCACAAAATCTTGCTTCTCCAAAAGCCCTAAGAATCTGGTATTGTTGTCATGCATACTAGTATCAATAAGCACTTCGTCCATATGCCAAATAGGACTTTGTTGACCATGTAATGAGAGTACATTCAAGCAAATCACAAACAATAACATGTAAATTCGGCGCATCATATCCATGAAAGCACAAAGATAAAACCAGTCTTAGCAACCTTTCGGAATACTATTCAACACCCATGTTATTAACTAATTTGTGCTACAAATATTTCTTGCATATACTTTTGTCGCGATCGGAAAAATATGTCAGACGAAATAATAAAGCTAGAAAGTAATGACTCTCACAAAAATCATGTGAGTGAAATGTATCAAAACTGGTTTTTAGATTATGCCAGCTATGTTATACTTGAACGTGCCGTGCCTGCTGCAAATGATGGCTTGAAACCTGTGCAACGACGCATTTTGCATGCGTTGAAGGAAATGGACGATGGTCGATTTAATAAAGTAGCCAATGTAATAGGGCAAACCATGCAGTATCATCCACATGGCGATGCAAGTATTAGTGATGCTATTATTACGATAGGACAGAAAGAATTGCTGTTAGACACACAAGGCAATTGGGGCGATTTCAGAACCGGAGATAGCGCAGCAGCTCCAAGGTATATCGAAACACGACTTTCAAAATTTGCGCTGGAAGTAGCGTTCAACCCGAAAATTACAGATTGGCAATTGAGTTACGATGGTAGGAAAAACGAACCTGTTTTTTTGCCAATGAAATTCCCTTTACTACTCGCGCAAGGCACTGAAGGGATTGCAGTGGGCCTTTCTACCAAAATTTTACCCCATAATTTTTGCGAACTCATCGATGCCTCAATCAAGTATTTAAAAGGAAAAAAGTTTGAACTCTTCCCTGATTTTTTAACAGAAGGGATGATTGATGTGACCCATTATAATGATGGGAAGCGGGGAGGTAAAGTAAGGGTGCGTAGTCATATTGAAAAGTTGGATACCAAAACCATCTTAATTAAAAATGTACCTTATGGCATTACTGTACCAAACCTAATTGAGAGTATTGTAAAGGCTAACGATACAGGCAAAATAAAAATTAAGAAAGTAACCGACAATACAGCGGCTAATGTCGAAATCGAGGTACAATTAGCTGCGGGCGTTACGCCAGATCAAACAATAGATGCTCTTTATGCTTTTACTAATTGTGAAGTAAGCATTTCACCAAATATCTGTGTCATCATAAACGACAAACCTGAGTTTATTACAGCATCTGAATTGCTGAAAAAATCGACTGATTTAACCAGAGAAATGTTACGCTTGGAACTTGAATTGAAACTCAGAGAGCTTGAAGATAATTGGCATTACTCTTCCTTAGAAAAAATATTCATTGAAAAGAGAATTTACCGCGATATCGAGGAAGAAGAAACTTGGGAAGGTGTAATTGCTGCTATCGACAAGGGATTGAAGCCCTATAAAAAACTTTTCCGACGAGAAATAACTGAAGATGATATTGTAAAGTTGACAGAAATAAAGATTAAACGTATTTCAAAATTTGATTCGTTTAAGGCTGATGAGCATATTAAATCGGTAGAAAATAATATAGAACAAACCAAGAATGACCTAGCTAATCTGGTAGAATTTACTATTTCGTATTACGAGAATTTACTGAAGAAATATGGTAAAGGAAGAGAGCGAAAAACCGATATCAAAGTTTTTGATACGATTCAAGTAGCTGATATTGCAATTGCGAATACTAAACTTTATGCCAATTGGGCGGAAGGTTTCATTGGTACCAGTTTGAAGAAAGATGATTTTATGTTCGATTGTGCTGATGTTGACAATATCATCGCATTTACGCGAGAAGGTAAAATGAAAGTATTTAAAGTGGCTGACAAAGTGTTTGTTGGCAAAGACATTATTCATGCCGAAGTGTTTAAGAAGAATGATGAACGTACCACTTTCAATTTGATATATGTAGATGGGAAAACAGCCATTTCATACGCTAAAAGATTTAATGTTACCGGCATTACACGAGATAAAGAATATGATTTAACAAAAGGTTCTCCAAAATCTAAAGTCTTGTATTTTACTTCTAACGCAAATGGCGAAAGCGAAATTGTCAGTGTTTCATTATCTGCTGGTTGTAAAGCAAAAATCAAGCAATTTGATTTTGATTTCGAGGAGATTGCCATTAAAGGCAGAGGGAGCATGGGCAATCAAGTTACGAAGTATCCTGTAAAAGGCATTAAGCAAAAACAGAAAGGAACATCGAGTCTTGGAGGCAGAAAGCTTTGGTATGATGATATTGTAGGAAGATTAAATACAGAAGAGAAGGGTATCTATTTAGGCACATTTCAAGAAGATGACAAAGTGATAACGATGTATAACGATGGATCTTACACGTTAAGTAATACAGAACTCTCGAATAGATTTGATAATGACAAAGTAATTTCTATCGAGAAATTTAAACCCGATGCGATTATTTCTGCGGTTTATTATGACGATGATAAAAAGCAATTCAATGCGAAGCGATTCAAGATTGAAACATTGACGCTTAATGCTAAATTTCAATTTATAAAAGAAGGGGATAAAAATTACTTAGAGTGGGTTACAAGTCATCCATCGCCTATCGTAAAAATAAAAAAAGGGAAAAAGAAATTTTTACCTAGTGAAGAAATCATTGACTTGTCAAGTTTTGTAGAGGTAATGGGTTGGAAAGCAATTGGCAGTAAATTGTGCGACAAAGACTTGTTAGAGATTGGATTATTGAGCAGTGATACCGAGGATGAGGCCAAACAGGGCGAGCTTTTTTAAGTAATTTTTAATCGATTTGATTTAATTAATTTCTTTTAAATGTATGGCGACAACGCATTACGCCTGTTATCCATGTTAAAAGTAAGAAGCTTGTAAGTTACAAAGTGGTCACTTACAAGGAAAGACCATTATATAATATTAATTTAGCGCTTAATCTCAATATGCAGTACATACTCAAAAAACAACTTGGTCAACATTTTTTGCATGATGAAAATATTTGTCAGCAAATTGTTGCATCGTTAGATTCGAGCACTAAGTATTTGATAGAAGTAGGCCCAGGAGCGGGCGCTCTTACAAAATACCTCATGAAAATACCTTTTGAGAATTATGTTGCCATTGAATTAGATAAAGAAAAGGTCGATTATTTACAACATCAATATCCAGCTATAAAGGATAAAGTAATTCATGACGATTTTTTAGAAGCCGAATATCCCTTCGATACCAAATGCAATTTGATAGGTAACTTCCCGTATAATATTTCCACCCAAATTATGTTTAAAGTGCTCGATTGGAAAGATAACGTAATGGAAGTAGTTGGGATGTTTCAAAAAGAAGTGGCAGAACGAATAGTAGCAAAACATGGCAGTAAAACCTACGGCATCTTGAGCGTTTTGATGCAATGCTATTACGATATTGAATATTTATTCGATGTAAAACCCGAATGTTTTACCCCTCCACCTAAAGTTATGTCGGGTGTAATTCGCCTACGAAGAAATAGTAATCCGTATTATATTGATGACGAGAAAAAATTTAAACTCTTTGTAAAAACTGCTTTTAGCCAACGTAGAAAAACTTTACGCAATGGATTTAAGTCCTCTTTGTCTGCGGAAAAACTACAAGCCGAAATTTTCAATAAGCGAGCAGAACAGTTAAGTGTACAAGATTTTGTTGATTTGTTTAAGCAATGTACTCACGCTTAATTATTTTCATCTAGCATTCCTTACAGTAATTTTATTAACCGAAGTATAGGAGAATAAAAAGGTATTATGATATTATATTGATCTTTATTCAAATAAGTCAAGCCTGAATTGTGTGTAAATATTACTTCGAATCAATTCATTAGTTTCAATTCATTTCGATACAAAATAACTTTCTTTTCATTTTCGAGTTGTTTTAAAAGACGTGATATCACAACTCTTGATGTAGCTAAGTCTTCTGCAATTTGCGCATGCGAAACTTTAATAACTGCCGAACCCGTTAAATTTCTTTTTTCATTTAAATAATTAATCAATCTTTCATCTAGCTTTTTAAAAGCTATACTTTCAATACTTTTTAAGAGCTCTAAAAAACGTTCATTAAAACTATGCATGATATAGGACTTCCACGATGGGTATTTACATAACCACTCATCTAACTTGTTATGAGGGATTGCTATAAGTTCAACATTGTCTTCAGCAATTGCTTTTATTTCGCTAAGCTTCGATTCCATGCAACAACTGTAAGCCATACTGCAACTATCATTTGCTGAAAGATAATAAAGTAAAATTTCTTTTCCATCCTCATCTCTTTTCAAAACTTTTATGATACCCTTTATTACCAAAGGCATCATCTTTAATTGTTTACCATAGGTAATAATTTCATCCCCCTCTTTGAATTCGTAAACTGGCAATTCCGAAATTTCTTCTTGAAGTTTTTGTTCAAAACTTAAAATTAGATTGAGTCCCATATGTAGCAAACATTAATCTGCAATACTACTCCTATTTTTTTGATCTTGTTATTAAAAATGGAAGTTAAATACTATACTATAATTCGTCATATCCACCTTATTAAAAAGTGTTTTTGGTTGTTTATTATTAGTTGAATTAATTTTATGAGCAATCAATAATTGCGCTTCTAATCCTTTTAAAAAACCACTAAACTCATGTTTAAAATCTAAATTAATTTGAGTGTATGATGGAATTGCATATTTATTGCGTTGATAATTTGCAATATCTGGCAAATCAAAATACCCCATGGCTAAATTAGTCTTTACTCTTACTCTAGGAAATACATAATTCACTCTAACCACATAGGCATTGACATCTCCTAAACCTTCATTCCGTTCGCGGGGCATAAACGTAAAAAACGGATCCCGCCCCCATTCACGTGGCATTAAATATCTACCCATTGAAGTAATTCGATTATAATTGATACTTGTTTCTAATT
>JBIIJE010000157.1:0-4976 GCA_044234005.1 Chitinophagaceae bacterium
GCCCTTGCATTTTTATTGATATAAGTTCTTGAAGCGTCAAAATTTCCACCATTATTTAAAGCGGTTTGAAAAATACCTTGAACACCAAATAATATTGTAGAACTATTTTTCAATGAATATATATAATCTGCTTGGAGCATACTGGTATTGAAAATATTATCAACATATTGATTCCACACTTGCAACTTTAAATTTTTATTTGTTTGACGAGTAATTCCTATAATACCAACCCAATCACTCTTCAAATTATTTGTATAACCCGATTTAGAACCATCAACATTTACACCAGTTGAATAAATGCCAATTGACTCGCCAATATTGTAATATTCTAACGTACTTCGAGGCGAAATTTTGGTAAGAATGCCACCTTCAAGTTTAGTATGCTTGATTGACTTAATTTCCGTCCAAATGCCCATGACCTCTGTAGGCCGCATTCTACCATCTTGCAAATTAATAAAAGGTGTATTAATTAACTGCCTGCCTAAAGTAACATGCGATGAGTTAAAATTATATTTTAAGTATAATTCTTCCAGTCGATCGATGTTTAATTTATTACTAGGATTCAGAATTTCAAACAAAGCTAACTCATATCGATTGAACTGGTTTGTGGAGGAATCAGGCTTTGAAAAATCGGATGAAGCAATATTAAAAATATAAAACCCACTTGCTCCAAATTGAAAATTGTGAAAACTAGCTGTTTCAAATTTCAATCCACCTCCTAAGGCGTTAGCATAATAATCTGTAAGTTGATTTGCATTATTGGTTGCCATTGAAAAAGAACGAAAATGACCACTGAAATGTCCATTCTTAAATGCACCTAATATCGAAGTGCTATCCATATTTTCTTTTAATTTTTTAGCCTTCCAAGTTTCAGGATTTTCTGAAATCTCTTGATGTTGCGCGTATATTCTAGGCCCTGTTATTAAAATCAAAAATAAAAATACACTGGTCGATTTATGAACTAAATATTTCATTTTACTGAGATGCAAAACAAGTGTATTGAGTTTTTATTTTGAGCTACTTTTGTTACAAAGAAATATTTTATTTTTTGTCAAACCATGCATTAGTTCCACCGCACAACCAAGTAGCCTTAAAACCGAGTTCTTTCAATAGTTGAGCACCTTCAAGTGATCGCCCTCCGCCTTTGCCGCAAACAGTAATGATCTCTTCGATTTTATTCAATTTATTAATTCTTTCTTTCAATGCTACCAATTCAATATGAATAGCATTTGGAATATGAGATAAATCGAATTCTTCCTTTGTTCGAATATCAATCACTTGAATAGGTTGATTTTGTAGGAATGCCAATTTCAGTTCATCAACTTAGGTACAATGTTTTTCAGTTTTGATAGTATTTGGCATTCGCACTTTTATAATAATAGATGAAGCAATAGTAATTAGACCCACAATATAAATAGCTATTTCAATCCCAAACAAATCAGCACTTATTCCTGAAATGATTGCTCCAAAGGCATATCCTAAATCTCGCCAAAGTCTAAATGTACCTATACTTTCAGCCCTTTGTTGTGGACTGGTTGCTTGCGCTAAAGTTGATAAAAATGTTGGGTAAACAAGTGCAGTACCTAAGCCTAATAAGACAGAAATAATAGAAATCATCACAAAACCTTCGCTCATAGGAATCAGCATAATAGAAATGCCTTGCAATAGCATACCCCAAAAGAGCATTTTATTTTTTGAATATAGATCTGACATTCTACCTGTAAATAATTGACCAATACCCCAAACTGCTGGATAGATTGCCGTAATCATTCCAATATCTTGCGTATCATACTTCATCGAAACTAAAAGCATCGGTAATAAACCCCATATCATTCCATCATTCAAATTATTAACTAACCCTGCTTGAGTTACTGCACTTAAGGTTTTATTTCTATATGTAGTTTCGAGAAAAATGTTCTTGTACTGAATCGAATTGTCCTTTGACATTTCTTGTTTTACAAATAGCCTTGTGTCTTTCACCCAAAAAAGTGTTAGTAAAAATCCTATCACCGAAATAAAAATACCAATATAAAATGGGTAAGGTGTAATGCCATAATGGTATGCAATATAGCCAGATAAAAATGCAATGGTGCCCACAGCAAAATAACCAGCAAATTCATTTAAACCCATGGCAAAGCCCCTATCTTTTTCACCTACTAAATCAATTTTCATAACTACGGTACTACTCCAAGTTAAACCCTGACTAATTCCTAATAATATATTCGCAAGTACCACTAAATCCCAACTCGTTGCGTTCATTAAAATTATTGGAATAGGCAAAGCCAATATCCAACCAAAAAGCAATAAATTTTTTCTGCCGAATTGATTTGCTAATCGACCAGCAAGATAATTGGTCAATGCTTTTGTAATTCCAAAGGCGGTGATAAAAGATAGGATGGCAGTTTTAGATTCAATACCAAAAACTTCTTGTGCGTACTGCGGAAAAATACTGCGCTCCATACCAATCATCCCCCCCACAAAGGCATTGATAATGACTAACAAGGCAAATTGCTTCCAATTTTGTTTTAGTCCAAGTTGTAAACTATTACGCTTCATATTTGCTTACTTAAAAAAGCAAAGTTGAAGGTCTTATTTATCTATTCGTTTAACATTTGATAAATAAATTATTCAATACAAATATTATTTCATTCAGAACTACTCATTTAATCCAGCTCTTATTCGGCTCAAGGAAACTTGTGTAATACCTAAATAAGATGCAATAAACTTTAATGGAATTCGTTTTACGATATCGGTTTTTAATAGTAGATCTTTATATCTTTGTTCAGCCGAATGAAACTGTATACTTTCCATACGATGAATTGTTTCAACATAACCTGCTTCAAATATCTTTCGAAATAGTCTCTCTACCAAAGGATATTTGTCATACAGATTAAAAAGTTTTTTTGCATTGATAGAAATGATTTCAGCATCTTGTAATACTTGAATCGCCTTTTTTGTTGGCTTACCTGTGAACAAACTTTCCACTCGAGCAATCATGCTATTCTCGAAATAAAATCCCTCAGTAATATCAATACCATCCTTTAAATAATAAATTCGCACAATTCCTTGTTTCAAAAAATAAATAGTCTTACAAGTATGATTGAAGGGTTGAAGGATATTATTCTTAGCTACATGAATCATCGAAGAGATTGCTTCTATTTCATTCTCTACTTCTTTTGAAATTTTTTGAAACTGACTAAAATAGGCAAATAACTCTTTCATTGATTAAAAGTACTACAATTCGTCAAACTGAGATAGCAGTTGTATTTTTAAGTTCATCGTGTAAGTGTCCTAATCAACCTTATCTAAATGTATAATCAACACCACTTACTTGCGATAATAAAGATTCTTTGGCATCCAAAATTTGAGCGTTTTTAAGCGGTGTAGGTGTAACAGGTGAATTTGCTTTTAAATATTCATTCATAGCAATATGTAAAGTGGCTTTAGTATTTTTTGCATCCAATACACCCTTAATACGGCAAAGCATATCGGGTGGATCTCCTTCG
Organism: Chitinophagaceae bacterium; assembly: GCA_044234005.1. Classification (GTDB taxonomy): domain Bacteria; phylum Bacteroidota; class Bacteroidia; order Chitinophagales; family Chitinophagaceae; genus OLB11. The sequence goes on from JBIIJE010000157.1 coordinate 3,507, forward strand.
CGCTCACAAGCTAATATTGAATAAATCTTAGCATCATCAATGGGTTGTCCTTTAATGGTTGCCTGTTGAACTCGTTCACCCATTTCACCAAAGGCATTGAAGCTTACTTTCATTCCTTTGAATTTTACAACCCATCCACCAAAGCGTTTAGAAGCATCTTTCGAAAATACATTGTTCAATTCCTTCTCTAACCAATCTTTTATTTGTTTGCCGGTAACCTTAGCTATTCTAATGGTGCTATCTACTGGCAACATATCAAAAAGAAAACCATTCGTGATTGGAATATTTCCAGTTTGATCGGGCGTAGTGCGGGGCGGACAAAATCTAAATCCATTACTTAATACAATATCAACTTCTGGAAATTTCCAGTTGAGTGCATTTAAAACCATGGTGTCAATAGGGTTTTCAACCACAAAATATCGGTAAAGTGGGATTGTACTATAACCAATAATTTTATTGATATCTTCTCTAAAACTTTCTTCATTTTCAACTAGCAATTTCTCAATGCTTTTATCCGACTTTAATTTAGAAGGCGAGACCTCCAATAATTCATATTCATCTGAAATAACTATCCCATCTTGAATTGACAAATCTAATTTACCTATGAACGAGCCAAAAGCCCCCGGCTCAACTACTTTTGAATATTTACAGACAATAGGCTTGCGTACTCTCTCATGTGTATCACCACCTAAAATATAATTCACACCTTCGCATTCAGGCATATTAGCCAAAGCTATTTGTTGCGATAAACCTAAATGCGCCAGCATAATAATAAAACTGCATTGCTCTTGATTCTTTAATACATCAATATAATGTGCTAAATTTTCTTCAGGCTTTGTATAAATAATTCCTTTGCTATAAACCGGACTTTGGCGCAAAGGAACCAATGGATCTGTATAACCTAAAAATCCAATTTTCGCCCCAGCCACATTCCAAATTTCATAGGGCTGAAAAATGAGTTCACCCCGTTTACCTTCACCTAAATCGTGATACATATTTGTGCAAATTTTAGGAGCTGTTAAACTACCCATTAAAGTTTGCATATTTTTTTTCCCGTAAATCACTTCCCAATTGCCTGGTAAATACAAATCATAATTCATTGCATTTAATAGAGGCACAAAAGCTTTACCTGTTGTTTTAACACTGAGTTCGCTGCCTTGAAACATATCGCCTGTGTCTATAATAAACGTATTGGGATTCTTTTTCTTGAGATTTTTCAACATGTAAGATAAATAAGCATATCCTCCTGTTTTACGAAAAACTGCTTTTTCATTTTCCCAAAACAATTCATCATGTGGATGTATTTGGCAATGCACATCAGTTGTTTGCAAAATACTAATGGTAGTTGATTTTGAAACCAAATCGCCTTCTGCATCATACTCAATATCATTGTTTTCAGTTTTTGTATCATTTGCCAAAACAGACAAGGGGGAAACAATAGTTGCCCCCAAACCTAATACACTGATATTT
>JBIIJE010000042.1:0-19954 GCA_044234005.1 Chitinophagaceae bacterium
TTATGGTATTTGGCGAAGCGGAAAATCGATACGTATTAGCAATAATAAGTGTGATTGGATATTGAATAACGAAGCAGATGCGTCCTACAAAAGTTTCCGGAAATATTTACGAACTGTATTCATGTATGCGGGCACATTGTCACTATCGCGACAATTAAATCCGATAAGTGATTTGAACAAAATAGAAATTGGAGATGTATTTATAAAAGGAGGTACACCCGGACATGCTGTTGTAGTTGTAAATGTTGCAACACATAAAACTACAGGTAAAAAAATCTTTATGCTAGCACAAAGCTATATGCCTGCTCAGCAAATACAAGTATTAAAAAATGTTGAGGATCCAGACTTGTCGCCATGGTATGAGGTTGAAGCTATAAAGGGCTACCTCTATACACCAGAATACACGTTTGATAGAAGTAGTCTGATGAGATTTTAATTCTGTCTAAAATAGACTATGGTTGGAAAATGATCACTATACCCATCATTCCAAACACTGCCAACATAGGAACGTTTCGGATAACCTTTATACTGTCCAAATTTTTCTACCATAAATCCTTTATTGAATACCTCAGCTTCCTTATATCTCAACGCAGTTCTCGCTTTACTTAAAAAACCATACGAGATAATGATTTGATCAAACAAACCCCACGCATCTTGATAGGCTGTAGTGCCGAGACCTTTCATATAAAAATCAGCCCAAGGGTTAAAAAGACCCGCAACCTTTACATCCTTTTCTTTCCGAACTGCACCTAACACCTGAGTAATACTCTTATTATTTGGATCATCATTTAAATCTCCCATTACAATGGCATAAGCCTTAGGGTTCTTTGCCATAAGTGTATCAATAACAGCTTTACTGACTGAGGCAGCTACTTCACGTTTTTTACGAGTTGCTGCTTCGCCTCCGCGTCTGGATGGCCAATGGTTTACAAAAACATGCACCTCCTGCCCTTTCAATTTGCCTATTACATACAATACATCACGCGTTGGTCTGTCGCCTTCATCAACTGGAACTGTTAGTGATTGCGCGTTCATCAATTTAAATAATTTAGGATTATACAAAAGTCCACAATCAATACTTCGTTCATCAGGACCTTCAAATATTATATTTTTCCAACCCTTTCCTTTCAGCTTAGGATGTTTGCACAACGCATCCAATACATCTCCATTTTCAACTTCAGCTACGCCTACCATGGCCAACCCATCTTCTGTTTTGTCGCTAGCCATTGAAGAAAGTACGGTAGCTAAATTATCAATCTTCTTCAAAAAAACATCTGGCGTATAAGCATTCGCTCCATTCGGTGTAAATTCATCATCTTGTTTATTTGGATCTTCAATTGTGTCATAAAAGTTTTCTAGGTTGTAAAAACCGATGGCGATTGTTTTGTCTTTTTGTGCTTTTACAATACCCACACTTAGCATGAAGACTATTAGAAGAAAGTATTTTCTCACGATTAAAAATTTTAGAAACGTAAAGGACGAACATTTTTTACGAAAAACTGATTACTTCGAAATTATTATTTTGTAAAAAATTCAAACCAAATTTCGCAGTTAATAATGCAAACTGCGAAATCGATTCGAAAAATCTATTACCTCTGCCAATGACTTCGGTAAGATTTTCTAAATCCCGATACGAGGAAGTTCCGATTTCGTTGCGCGAAAGGAGCAATTTGGGTTAAAGCAGAATCATCAGGGTATTGCTACAAATTAGTTTTAGTTTAAATAATTCGAGAAATAAAAAAAACTACTTAATTCTCCCATTCGTAAGATAGCGGGAAGATTTTCAATACAAGATTCATCTATATAAAACCTTATTTTCGCAAAATGGCAGAAGTAAATCCGCACATCAAGCATTTGTTGAATTGCATAGATTTAGAGGAAAAAGAAGAAGTTGCGAGATACCGATTAGATAAAGAACATGCATTAAGGCAGTTAAAAAGTGAAGGTTTAGCCTTGCATCCAATTAGAGTATTGCAAAAGAATTTCGGTTATGCGGATTATCCTGAAATTAGCTTTCATATCAAAAGCATTTTATCGCAACATCAATTCAAAGATGGCTGTGCGATTGAGCTTTTTTATTTAGGTGAAGAACCGATAAAAGGTATACTACGACAATTAAATGGCAAAGTTGGTGAAATCAGACTTTTTGCACCTGACTATCCTGAATGGATAGATGAGGATAGCGTAGGTATAAAATTATCGCCAGATACAAGAACCAATACTATTATGCGCAAGGGTTTGCACAATATTGAAAAGCACCCGGTAACAAAGTCCATTTTTGATTTAGTTTATGAAACTGATCGAGATTTGCATTCGATAGAAAAAGAACCAGATAAAGAGTTTCTTTACTCTATTAGCACTAATTTTAATAAATCACAAAAGAAAGCAATCGACAGCATCATTCATCCTCCAAATGATATACTGATTGTGCATGGGCCGCCTGGAACAGGTAAAACAAGTACTTTGGTAGAAGCTGTAAAACATTTAGTTACGAATAAAAAGAGAATTTTAATAAGTGCACCCAGCAATACGGCTGTAGACCATTTCGCCAAAAGTTTGCTTCTGCAAGGAATTAAATTCTTAAGAATTGGTAATTCGACGAAAGTGCATGAAAGTATTTACCCCTTCACCACAGAAGGAAGCATGGAAAATCCAAAAATTAAAAAAGAAATTAAGGAACTAAAAATTCGGGCTGAAGAATTTAGGCGTATGGCCTTGAAGTACAAGCGCAAATTTGGCAAATCAGAACGCGAACAACGCAAGCTCTTATTTGAAGAAGTTAAAAAAATTAGAGCTGAAATTAAAAACCGAATTAGCTATCACGAAACGAAATTGTTTCATGAATCTGGTATTGTATTGGGCACACCCGTAGCTATTGTTGATGCTAATTTCGGATTCGACACATTTGATTATCTTTTTATCGACGAAGCCGGACAATGCATTGAACCCCTTGCCTGGTGTATCATGCCCTTTGCAAAACAATTTGTATTGGCTGGAGATTATTTACAGTTGCCCCCAACTATATTATCTGCGGAAGCAAAACGCAAAGGATTTGAGGTTTCGATACTAGAAAAATGCATGAAGACACTGCCTAGTTATTTACTGAATACTCAATATCGAATGCGAGATGTAATCGCATCATTCTCAAGCGAATACTTTTATAAAGGCAAACTTTTAACTGCATCAAATCTTATCAGCGATATAAATCACTTCACATTTATTGATACTGTTGGAGCAGGCTATGAAGAAGAACGAGGCCCTGATGGATATAGTTTGATTAATCAGGGAGAAATCACTATTATTCAACAATTGATTGAACAAGAAAAATTAATTTATCACAATGTTGGCTTTATATCACCTTATTCGGCACAAGTAGAATTGGCATACGAAAAGTTACCATCAGAAATTCGTAAACACACGATTGATAGTTTTCAAGGTCAGGAAATGGATACAATAATTATCTCGCTTGTAAGGTCTAATGATGAAGGTGAAATTGGATTTTTAAAGGACTATCGGCGAATGAATGTTGCGATTACTCGTGCGAAAAATAACTTATACATTATTGGTGATAGTTTGACACTCCGAAAAAATGTATTCTTTCAAGCGCTGTTGGATTATGTCGAGAAGAAAGGCGCGTATAGAAGTGCTTACGAATGGATGATTTAATCGATAGCTTCGTTTAAAAATTTGCGCTTGCTTTTATTGATATCAATTGAATTAAAAATTAGGTAAGAAACCAATCCAAAAACGAATAAGCTAATCGTCACAAATTTAATGGCAGTTTCTTCGCTTAAGAATGCTTTCGATGAAAACTGTGTGGAAGCAAAAGGCAATAACAATAATGGCAATTTTGCCATACTCATACTTGTTGCTAAATACTTTGAGTCGCTATATTTTGTAAGGGCTGAACAAATAACTGGGGCAATAAATATTTCTCCCAAACTCATAAACAGTAAGGATAAAACAACCTCGAAACCACCGGATTCTAAATTAATATCAGGTGAAAGCATAATTACAGCGAATGAGATAGCCGTTAATACAAACCCTATTGAAAGTTTGTTAAACTGCTTGGAATAAAAATAAGACCAGATTATGGAGAAAGCTAAACCCATTATTAACACAAAAGAATCGCTAAATGAAGAATACCATGACATTTGAGTAGAATTAAAGAACGCATCCGCGCTATATTTCATTCTTAGACTCGGTAACGATTCACCTGCCAATTGATACAAAAACCAAAATAAGGTAACAAGAGCGATTGCAAACCCAATAAAAATGTGTCTCGATTTATATTCATTAAACTGTTGAACCACTTTGGGCATATGATTTGGTGTCTCCAAGAATAGAAATAAGATGGTACTTAAGAGAACTAAAACAGCAGCAATGAGAAATGCAATTTTTAAACTTGTCATTGCTATTGCAACTAGTACAATCGAGCCAAAAAATGCACCTAAATGTATGCTGGTATAAAACATAGTAAATGCACTATCTAATAATGTAATCTTATTTAAATATAACTTACCATACATGGAAACTAAGTTGATATTAAAAGCGCCAGCCCCAAGTGCAAAAAATGCGATGCCAGTATAACTCATCCATTTTGTTTGAAAAATAAAGAAGCAAATTCCAATTGTCTGTAATATACCACCTATTATGCCAGCACGTTTATTACTTAATACAAAATCCCCTAACAATGCACCAAACACACGACAAATAATATACATGGCTGTGATTGTGAATGTTAACGAGCCTGTGTCCTCAACATTTTGAGCAATAGTTGACAATATAATATCAGCTACAATCAAGTAACGCACTCCAAAGAATGCTGTTTTTTGAAAGAGATTAGCAATAAGATAGTAATAGGTTTGTTGATTGTGACTAAGGATTTTTGATATTTGTTCCATTAATCAATTGATGAGTTTAAAAAACGCAACTTAGTCCAATAACAGTGAACAACCAAATCTATTACACAGAAACGAAAAATAAAATTCAACTTCCAGATACCTTATTCTACAATATTTTGCAAAGAATACTGTGTTATGTTTTCTGCGGCTTCTTTTTCGCTGCAGGGAAAAGGACATTATTGAGTATTAATCTATAGCCTGGTGAGTTAGGATGCAAGCTTAAATCTGTAGGTGGGTCTCCCACTTGATGTTGATAATCTTCAGGATCATGCCCCCCATAAAAGGTCCATGTTCCTTTACCTAATTCTCCATGGATGTATCGGGCTTCACCTGCCGATTTATTCTCACCCATGGTAAGTGAACTACTTTTTAATAATCTGTTCTTAAATGAAGTAGTTTGTCCCATAAAGCCTTTCACTGTGGTTGTGTGATTCTGACAAAGCATCGATGGAATTGGATCAAACTTAGCTGAAAAAGTGAACAATGTAAAGTAATCTGAATTCAAGGGCACCTTGCGTGAAGTGGTAGCATCTATGTCAGAATACTCATACTCATAAGGATTTGTAACCAATTTAAAATCTTTAAAGGCGAGAGCCTTATTATAATCTAAATCATTTTGTGCATTCGGATTTTGTGCATCACCATCGTACATTTTATCACAAATATCGGTACCTTCTGCTGTTAAGGCTATGTCATAACTGTCGGTTGCACTGCACATTGCAAACAGGTAACCGCCGCCTATTACAAATTCCTTTATTTTTTTTGCGATGGCCAATTTCAATTGCGAAACTTTAGCGAAACCATGTTTCTTTGCCATTGCTTCGTTTTTTGCAACATCATTCATATACCAATCTGCTGTATGGTAAGCTGCATAGAATTTGCCATATTGGCCTGTAAAATCTTCATGATGTAGATGCAACCAATCATACTTTACCAACTTATCCTCTAACAATTCATCATCATAAACTTTATCGAATGGTATTTCAGCATAAGTAAGCACCATGGTTACGGCATCATCCCAAGGCATTTTCCCATCGGGTGTATAAACCGCTATTTTAGGAGGTTTTTCTAAACGAATCAAATCCATATTTACATCAGGATCTGAAATTTGCTCAAGTATGGCAGTATATTTTGCCTCTGGGGTTACTTCATAGCTAATATCTCGAATTTTACATTCTTTTTCTAATTCAGGGGCATAATCAAATGCAAAACTTCCGCTTTTAAAATTGAGTAACCAATCTACTTTTTCATTTCTTGTCAGTACATAATATGCGAGTCCGTATGCCTTCAAATGATTCTTTTGATTGACCTCATCCATCGGAATAAAAATCTTTGTTGCCAAGGCATTTTGACAAAAAATAATCGAGAATAAAATATAAGAAATGAGCTTAAAACTTCCTCTTTGCATCATAATTTTAGTTGTAGTTTTCGCCATTATAAAACATTCTGAACGTATTGAAACCAACTTTGTATTGCAAAACATCATAATCTAAGCGGTAATCTTGAATTGTTGTGTTTGACACATCATACATTTTACCACTTGAAAATAAACGAAGCATATTTGCCCTATCAATATATGCCATAGAATTATAGCCTAATGCCACTTTTTCAGGATAATAATTATCTACCCAAGTCTGCTCACCCTCATAGAAAATTTTGAATTGTTTATTCACATCTTCAAATGAAACAACCCGATCAGCTACTCGATATTGCGGTTGATAATACCCGATAGAGTAAATACTGCCTTTATAAAATATTTTAAAATAACCATCATTACCTTGAAAAGCAACTACATCATCTCCAGCTTGAAAAGAAATGGGAGCAAATGGGTCAACGGTATAACTATGTCCAGCATAATAAATTTTGAATATATTATTGATATCAACATAAGCTACAATATTTCTGCCAACTTGAAAATCCTTCACGACTTGATTTTCAAGTTCTTCAAGATTATTGTTATAAAATACTTTAAACTGATCATTGTAATTGATATAAGCTCCTATATTATCGCTCACTTTTACATTTGTACCAATCGCAAAATCACCATCACGAATATTCATAAAATTTTCCAATTCGGTAATTTTCCCGTTGTAATAACCATTAAAAGTTTGGCGATTCATATCATAAAAAAGTACGATACTATCTCCCATTGCATATCTATCGCATAATCGTGAAAGCAAGACTATATCGTTACCATCCACAACAGAAATTATATTAGCACTTCTATACAAAACCAAATTGTCTGAAACTTGAAACTCTGTCGTGAATAAATCATTCACCCTTGTCAAATTACCATCACGATATACTTTAAAGATTCTTTGGTTATCAAGATAAGCGACTGCACTTCGTCCGATTTTGTAATCTGCTGGTGCAAGCGGTTCGAGTCGTTGTTTAGCGCCATTATCGAAAACAAAAAATTCTTGACGTACATCAGTAAAAGCTGAAAATGGCTGAGCACATATATTCATGGCAGCCATTAAAAAAAACAAGACGATCGAAACATGTTTCATGATGAATTGAGTATGTATTATTAAGAATTTCATTTTCATTAGGGTAATTAGAACTAAGTCATTTTATTTCGTTTAATTAAATAGGCTAATAGTATTCTTTCCATATCTTGATGAATATCGGCATCAACAAGATCTATTCCGTATTGGTTACATTTTAATGACAACTCATTACGGTAATTACTCATTTGTTCTACATAGTTTTGCTTTAATTGTGTCGAATTCATTCTAACTTTTTCACCACTTTCTAAATCAATAAACTCGTAAGGTCTGTTTTCGAATTCAAAAGCCAACTCGTGCTTACCATCTTGTACTTGAAATAGTATAACCTCGTGCTTGTTGAACTTTAAATGTTGTAATGCATCAAACAATTCAGCATTGTCTGAAACTCGATCTAGCATATCACTAAAAATAATTACCAAAGATCGTTTATGAATATTATCTGCTATTTGGTGCAATACGTTAGCCGTATTAGAAGATTGGTTGTGTTGACTATATTGCACTAATTTTTCCAACTCAGTCATTAACATTTTATGATGAATAGTACTCGATTTGCAATGTGTGTGCAATTTTAATGAGGTATCAAAAATAGAAATCCCGACAGCATCTAATTGCTTTTTAAGTAATGTAATTAAAGAAGCACTTGCCAAACAAGCAAATTGCAACTTGTTAATACTAGATTCTTCCATTGGATAAAGCATAGAAGATGAACAATCTATCACTAGCTGGCATCTTAAATTGGTTTCCTCTTCGAACTTTTTAATAAAAAGCTTATCCGAACGCCCGTAAACCTTCCAATCAATATGCTTTAAATTATCACCTTGATTATACAATCTATGTTCAGCGAATTCTACAGAGAAACCATGAAAGGGACTTTTGTGCAACCCAATAATAAAACCCTCCACAACTTGCTTAGCGAGGAATTCGAGATGCTCAATACTATCTATCTTAGGAATCATACAATTAGACAATTATGTAAAAATATTCTATATAGTTGTTCAAAAAAAATAAGTTTTGTTATATTTGACAGAATATTTCGCACATGTGTAGATTTTTGATGATTATTGTTTTGGCATTTATTTTAACTCAGGTATCATGTACTCAAGAATACATTTGCCAATGTGTTGTAAAATATACAGGCAACCCACCATCTCTCCCCGATTCATCTGTGCATGAATTTGCTATTAAAGACGTCAAGAAAAATGCCAAAGCGGCTTGTGAAGCAAATTCATTAACCTCAACCACCAGCAGTGTAACGGCAACAGAAAAGTGCCAATTATACTAATCGAACTAACCAAGTCTATTTTTTTACGCCTTTTTAGTATGAAACTTTATCAAACCTTCTATAGGTTTGCGTAGAACACTTCCGTAGTTTACTTCATATTGTTCGCATAAATTCTTGATAATATTCTTTAAATAAAATGCAACCGAACCCGTAAAGTGAACAGGTAATTTATGAATTTGAGGATATCGAAGTAGATGATTAATGAATAAATCGTTCAAGCAATCTTCGGCGATATTTTCTATCATATAATGACCTCGATGCTCGAAAGCAAAATTTGCAAATTGGGCGATAAATCTATTTGGAAATGTTTTCTTGTAAATATTGTCCAAAATTTCAGGAATTACAAGTTTATATTGTTTTTCAAATGCAGATTTTAATTCTTTATCAAAAATATCATGTAAATAATATTGCAATATCTTTTTCCCAATATGCGTTCCTCCACCTTCATCGCCAAGCACATAACCGAGTGCTTGTGTTTTGAAACTTATTTTTTTTCCATCATAATAACAAGTATTGCTGCCTGTTCCTAATATACAAGCTATCCCTTTGTTGTGAAGACAAGTAGCTTGCGCCGAAGCCAACATATCGCTGTAGGATTTTACCTTTTTGCATTGAAAGTATTGTTTAAGACAACGTTCAATTATCTTCTTTTTATCTTCGCTATTAACCCCAGCACCATAAAAATGAATTTCATCGATTTGAACCTTGCTCGGATTCACCTTCATTTCATTCTTAAAAATAGAAAGTATTTCATTTTCTTGTAAAAAAAATGGATTAATACCCTGGGTTTGCCATTGCTTTTTCTTGGAATTAGTATCTATCAAACACCAATCTGTTTTGGTAGAACCACTATCAGCAATTAGAATTTTTTTATCCATACAACAAAAATAGAGTTGCGAAGCGGAAAGCCAAAATAAGTTTTAATATCTGTATTTCAGCCCAACACGAAATCCGTTTGTATTGGGATCGTGCAGGTGTAATCTTGTTTCGGTAGAATTACGTTGTTGTATTAAGGGAAGGAATCCTAAATTATATTGTAATGAATAAATAAGTTCCTTATTAAACAGGGCAACTTTCTTCTCAATTCCAATAATAGCGTAAGGGTCAAATTTTGTGTGAGCATTGTCGAACTTGTTTTGCTGATTAAAGCAACCTGAGTAAGATGATTGTGTATGATTCGGAGTGTTCATATTTAACCCTAATCCCATAAATGCATTCATCTTATTGGTTAATGGCTTAAATTGTTGCAAGCTAAGGCTATGCGAAAACTTGTGTTGCTTCTGGAAAACATGGTTCCGTGTATCCATTCTGGCATAATTCAAAGAATATTGTAGTGAGAAATTCAATTTATTCTTAATGCAAATTCTTTTCTCTAAGCTAGCGCCATAAGAAAACGTAGGCATACCAATTGAAAGTTGATTTAAGGAGGTTTTAGTAATCACAGCATTAGGATTATAGGTCATGCTAACACCCACGTAAGTACTTTTCTTCTTTTGCTTTGCTAATATCACTGTACAAGTAAGAAGAAAAACAGCAAGAAATGATAATATTTTCACAATTATTTTACTAAACAAATCTAAAGGTAGATTTAGTATCGCAAAGTGCATATCAGATTATGTTAAAATTTGTCGCAAACAGAAAATAATCAGTCTTATAGACTATGCTTTGTGTCAGAAAGTAAATTTTCTTGATTCAATTCCAAAACACGCTCAAAAGGTTTTTGCCTTATTTTACAAGTGCTTACAGCGCACAAACTGCATTGTGTATCGATACATGGGTCCACATGAATAAAAAACTCTACCCTGCTTTCGAAATGTTGATTTAAGACTTTTGTCAAACTTTCTAATACATCATGACCTTGTTCTACGGAATAATATCGAGGCACCGTTAAATGACAGTCGATATGATAAAAGCCCACATAGTCGATAACTCTTAAATTATGGATATCTATCCATGCTGCTTGGCGCGATTGATTGAGAATTTCAGTGACCTGCTCTATAATTTCAGTATCAAACTCATCCATCATACCGCCCACTGACTTACGAATAATTTTGTAACCAGTATATAAAATAATGAACGCAAAAATGATAGCTGCAACACTATCAATCCACCACAATTTAGTAACCATAAGCAAGAGTATCCCTGCAATTAAGCCAATCGTAGAATAGGTATCTGTTTTCAAATGTGAACCACTTGCGATTAATGCTGGCGAATTTCTCGCTTGTCCTTTTTTTAGACAAGCATAACCTAAAGCATAATTGATAAAAGCTGTAATGGCAATCAATATTAAGCCGCTATCAAGTTGTTTCAAATTATGAGGATGAATGAGATTCTCTAGTGCTTTGTATATAATCACGAAACCTGCCACAATAATGAGTATTCCCTCAATAGCCGATGATAAAAATTCAACCTTACCATGCCCATAAGGATGTTCCTTATCTTTTGGCTTAGTAGATAGTATGACACTATACAAACCAATAAAACCAGCGACTACATTAACTGTGCTTTCTAAGGCATCGGTGAGAATCGCTACAGAATTTGTGATGTACCAAGCAATCATCTTAATAAGAAAAAGGAAGATGGAAACTACCACCAATAACCTCTGCATTCGAATACTCGATGTATCTTGGTCTCGCATTCCTTATTTTACTTCTTGCATCAATTTTTTGATAAGCGGAGAAATTAAGATAAGTATTACCCCTGCAACAAATGCATATGTCGACATATTAGTGTAACCTTTTGTATAACTAATCAGCTTATCCATATTACTTGCATTTGCATCAGGATTCGTAATCGCCGCACCAAATATACCCGCTACATACTGACCATACGCACTTGCTAAAAACCACATCCCCATCATCATCCCACCTAAACGTTGAGGTGCTAATTTAGTCATGATACTCAAGCCAATCGGCGAAATGCTCAATTCACCTAAGGTAATAACAAAATAAGCAAGTGTAAAAAAACCAAGTGGAGCAATAGCATTTGCATCTGCTAAATTGCGAAGCATACCAAACATGTAATAAGCTGCGCCTAAAAAGATAAACCCAATTCCAAATTTTACAACTGTATTAGGCTCTGCGTTTCGTTTACTTAGCCAAACCCATATTAAACCAAATATTGCGGCAAACACAATAACAAAAAATGCATTCGCAGAATTATTAACCCCTGCCGGATTCATAGAAATACCTAATAAACTTTTCGACAAATGATTATCTGCAAATAAACTTAAAGACCCGCCAGCTTGTTCGAAAATGGCCCAAAACAAAACACTAAACAGAATAAATATCATCGCTGCTATAAGCTTCGAAACCTCTGACTTTGTGCAAGTGCGCATCTCATAGATTAAATAAAGCAAAGCCGCTGGCCCTATTAGCATCATAAATATATCGGTTAAACTTGGGGTGCTAACCATTTTCATAATAACGGGTACAGCTAATAAGCTACCAACGTAAGTCGCAATTTGAAAACTATTTTTTGAGTTTATAGGACTTAATCCAATAGATCCCATACTTTTTTGTGTATAAAGAAAAGTAATTAAGCTAATTGTCATTACAATCGCAGCTAATCCAAAGGCTAGATTCCAGCTATAACTTTGTGCGATAGCAATACAAGCATATCCACCTAATAAGGCGCCTATATTAATTCCTGCATAAAATAAACTAAATCCAGCATCACGGCGAGAATCTCCTTGTCGGTATAATTCACCAACCATTGTACTAATATTAGGCTTAAAAAAACCAGTACCAACAACCGTAAAAGCTATACCTAGAAAAAATAGTTCTTTTGGGCTGATTGTTAAGATTATACTTCCAACAATCATCAACAAACCACCCCAAAACAAGCTCTTTCGAAAGCCTAATATTTTATCGGCAAACAAACCACCTATAAAGGTGAATGCATAAACAAATGATTGTGTAGCTCCATATTGCAAATTAGCTTCTTTCGCTTGCATGGCGAGCTGAGTGGTCATAAATATGATAAGCATGCCACGCATACCATAAAAACAAAACCTCTCCCACATTTCACTAAAAAAAAGGCTCCACAATTGTTTAGGATAAACACCCTTGAAATTCTGAATTTGCTCCAGACTAGTTTCTTTTTCCGTCATCATAATCTAATTAAAAAGGAAATATAGCTAAATCTTTCAAATATACAAGCAGAAGCAAGGCTGAAAGGTGCTTCCAAAAAAAATTTCTTCGTTGCCATATTAAACAATATTTTTACACACTCCCTATGCGGTACATTCTGAAGAAAGTACAAATCATTTGTCCATTAAGTTCTCATCATGAGAAGGTTCGTGATATTCTTATTGAAGATGGTATCATTCAACAAATAGAATCTGAAATAGATGTAAAAGATGCGGTTATTATACATCACAATCATGCGAAAGTCAGTTTAGGTTGGGTGGATGTATTTGCTCACTTTTGTGACCCCGGCGAAGAATACAAAGAGAATCTATCAAGTGGTTCTCACGCTGCCCTTGCAGGTGGTTTTACGGATGTTTTCTTGATACCTAACACAAACCCATCCATCGATAGTAAAACAAAAATTGAGTACCTTAAGCAAGCAAGCAATCTTATCAATTTGTACCCCATTGGTGCAATTAGTCAGCGCATGGAAGGTAAACAATTAGCTGAAATGTATGATATGAAACTTAGTGGAGCAATCGGATTTTCAGATGGGTTAATGCCAGTTCAAAATAGTGGACTATTACTTAAGGCTTTGCAATATGTAAAAACTTTTGACGGCACGATTATACAAATGCCCGACGATAAAGCTATTTCGCAATTTGGCTTGATGCATGAAGGTGAAGTATCAACAAGATTAGGCTTGACCGCAAAGCCTGCCATTGCAGAGAGTTTGCAAGTGACAAGAGATATTGAATTAGCCGCCTATACCAATTCGAAGATTCATTTTACTGGTATAAGCACAAGACGATCGATAGAATTAATTCGAGAAGCCAAACAGAAAGGTCTAAAAGTTACTTGTTCGATTAATCCCTTGCATTTAATTTTTACGGATGAAAATTTAAACACCTACGATAGTATGTATAAGGTAAATCCACCTTTTAGAAGTCATGATGATGTAACTGCCTTGTTAGCCGGCATACATGATGGTACAATTGATTGTTTTGCCTCACACCATATGCCACAAGATTGGGACGCGAAGCGGTGTGAATTTGAATATGCAAAAGCGGGTAATATTAATATTCAAACTATTTTCCAAACTTTATTATTGTCAAATCAAATAGATATAAGTACCATCATTCGTATGTTGAGTGTAACACCAAGAAATATTTTCAATTTAAACGCTCAAAATATTGAAGTAGGTAAAGATGCATGTCTCACTGTGTTTCAAGATGATATCGAATTTGAATATAATTTAAAAAATAATCAAAGTCTATCAAGCAATTCGCCATTTCTTGAAAGAAAGTTAAAAGGTAAAATAGTAGCTGTTTTGAACAATAAAAGGGTGCATTTGTATGAATAAAAAAATCGCCACGAGAACTGGACTCATCACCGGAACATTCATTGTGGGTTTCTTGTTATTGCTAAGCAGATTTGATACAAAAGCAATACATAACTTAGTCTTATTGCAATATGCTTTTATTTTTTTAGGTATGCTTGCATCTTGTTTTATGTTACGGAAATATTACGATGGTATAAAAATGTTTGATTATTTTAAACACTGTTTACGGACTTTGGCAACGGCGGTTGTAATTATTGTGATTGGCAATTTTATTATTTACCTATTAATGCGTTCGAATGAAGAACCTTGGTCTAATCTAACGATTGTAATCGGTTCTATTTTATTTGCAACTACTTTAAGTGGTATGTTTTCATCGCTGATTGCTTCATTTATTTTTTATACATTTACAAAAAAAAAGTAAGTCTTGGATTTATCAATTATTGTTCCATTTTTGAATGAAGAAGAATCATTACCCGAATTGATAAAATGGATAGAGCGCGTTGTGGGTGAAAATAATTATACTTACGAAATTATCCTAGTAGATGATGGAAGTATCGATGAAAGTTGGCGAGAAGTTGTAAAAGCACGCGAACAAAATACTAATGTAAGAGGTATTAAGTTTCAAAGAAACTATGGTAAATCTGCTGCTCTCAATGAGGGTTTTAAAGCAGCGCAAGGAGATTATATCATTACAATGGATGCTGATTTGCAGGATTCGCCCGAAGAAATTCCATCATTAGTCGATATGATTAAGCAAGAAAAAATGGATATCATAAGTGGCTGGAAAAAGAAGCGATATGATAATGCGATGACTAAAAACATACCATCCAAATTATATAATTATACGACTGGTAAAATGAGCGGTGTAAAATTACACGACATGAATTGTGGCTTAAAAATTTACAGAAGTAAGGTGGTAAAGAATATTGAGGTATATGGTGAAATGCATCGTTATATTCCAGTAATTGCGAAGTGGGCTGGTTTTAGGAAAATTGGCGAAAAACCTGTGACGCATCAAGCACGTAAATATGGGGTTAGTAAGTTTGGCTGGGAACGCTTTGTAAATGGCTTTTTAGATTTAGCAACCATATTATTTGTAGGCAAATATGGCAAAAAACCTATGCATATTTTTGGGTTTTGGGGTGTAATTGTCTTTCTCATCGGAACATGTATTTGGATTTATTTAGGAATCGCGAAATACATTTTCGGAGTTTATGCAATGACATCAAGACCTTTATTTTATGTTGGTATTACATCAATCATTGTAGGTGTACAATTATTTTTGGCAGGATTTATAGGCGAATTAATTGCACGTAATGCCAATGATAGAAATAATTATAACATCGCAGAAACTTTAGGTATAGAATAAAAAAACACCAACCGAAGCTGGTGCTTTTTATATCATTAAATTGTTGCAACTTATCTTTTTATTATTTTCTGAACGATTTTATTTCCATTTTCATCGATAACTTTTACAGCATAAGTAGCACTCGCTAAATTATCCATACTTATAAATTGACCTCCTGTTACTCTACTTGAAAATACTCTCTGACCTTGCAAGTTTGTAATTTCTACTTGGTAAGATTTTTTAGCATCTGCTTTCAAAACAACTCCATTGAATGTAGGATTTGGAATTAAAGAGATATTAACTGATGCTAGATTTGAAACTGAAGCAGGTGATGCACTAAAAGTTACAGAATACATGGCGGCTGCTTTATTAATTGTTGCATTATAACAGAAGGAGTCAACGCAATTACCTCCACTTATAGTTAAACAAATAGTATAATTACCTGCCGCTGCATAAGTGTGAGATGGATATTGTCCCGTGCTTGTTGACCCATCGCCCCATGTCCAAATATAACTTAAACCTGTTCCTGTACTTGTATTTACACCAATATAAGTAGATGGTGCACCATTTGAATCAGGGTAAATATAGAAACTAGCATTACAATTAGGAAGAACTGGTACTGTGATAGTTTGAGTTGAAGAATCAATACAGCTTCCACCTTGATTTGAAATAGCTAACAAGACATCTACTGAACCACTAGCACTAAAAGTGTAAGACGGATTGGCTCCTAAATTACTCCAAGTGGTACCACCATCAAAAGACCATGTATAAGTTGTAGAAGATGGATTAGTTGCAGCATCTGTCGCATTAAAATAGCAAACGCCACCTGATCCAAAATTAGCAGTGAATGCTGCACTGCATGTGCCTGCAGAGTTTAATGTAACTGTTTGACAAACTGTATCTGTACAAGTGCCCATAGTGTCTTGCGTCATAAGACATACGGTATAAGTTCCCATTGAATTGTAATTACAAGTAGTTGTGCTACCATAACCAGCCGTTCCGTTGCCAAAACTCCAACTATACATAGTAGATGGTGAATTAAGCATAGCATTAGAAGCTACAAAAGTCACTGCACCACTTGGATTCGTTGTAAAAGTGAATGCGGCGCTGCAAGTCGTTTGTGCTTGAATTGCAAAAGATGTTCCCATTAAAAGGACTAAAAAAGATAAAATATTTTTCATTGTTTAAAATTAAAGTGAATAATATATACTTGACGTTATATGCGTCAAAAACGTTAGCGAAAATAAAAAAATTAATGAAGAATAGTTACATCACCCTTGTAAACTATTTTTTTGCCATCTGGACTTGTGGTGGTTGCCATGTAATAATAGACAGCGGTTTCACTTGGTTGGTTCTTATAAAAACCATCCCAACCTTCTTTTATATCGGTAGTTTCAAACATTTTTGCACCCCATCGATTGTAAATGATAAAATGATAACTATCTAGGATTCCGTCACCGACTTTGATTGGTGAAAATTTATCATTTTTACCATCTCCATTAGGCGAAAAGGCGGTTGGGAAAACAAGACTTGCATTATCTACAACATCAAAACAGCCTGTTGCAGTTCGAATATCACCACAACCGTTCTTTGCATGAAGAGTATAGCAATAATGACCTGGCGTATTTTGTGTGACATCTAAATCTCTGCTTGTGCCTGCTAAATTACCCTTCTCATCATACCACCAAAACGAACTAGCTTTTTGAGAGGTATTTATTAAATTGAAGTACCCATTACCTACTAAAGCAAGCTTAGGTGAAACAATGAAGGCCGCATCTGGTTCATCAAAACCCGTAATCAAAAATGACACCGTGTCATTTAGAAAGCAAGGGTCATTTGGAATATAGGAACTAGATGTGACAGTATACGTATTCGTTATTGGACCTACAAAATAAATAATATTTTTTACTGAATCATAAATGGCTCCTTGTGTAGGGGTGACGTTAATATTTACACCTTTAGGCACTGGCATTTTAATAGTATCTCCACTACATAAAGTTGAATCTGTAGGTGGCACTAAATTAGCACCTACAATTAAACCGCCAATTATACAATTCCCGTCTGGCACAAACTTCCATAAATCATTTTGTAAACCTAAATTTGAAAGGCCACCAAAAATGAATAACTCGCCATTGGGTTCGCACCAAGCTCCTATACCACCTCTTCCTGTAGGCAGATTAGTTGGACTTAACACCCCCTTGGTACCATAGCTACTTGTTACAAGCGACCCATTTACAGACGCTTGACCTTTTACTTTCAACCACTCTAAATTGTCAGTATTAAATAGCCATAAATCGTTATGAAATGCAGTTCCACTCAGATTAAATCCACCGAATGTCCAAAATGCCTTAGTACATCCATTCGAATATTCAGCCAATTGCGCCGTTTGATTCTCAAGTCGAGCCTGTGGAATATAATTGATAGAAGCATTGCAATAACCACTTGAAATTTCAGGATTATCAAATCCACTTTGCCCGCTCACCCAAGTCCAAAATTTACTTGATTTATTGTATTTCCATACATCATTCAAACCTAATTGAGTGGTGCCTGTAAAATTATCGACACCCGCAAAAATGTAAAGATTATTGTTATCTTCCCATTTGGTATAAGAGGTACGAGCAGGAGGTTCATTAGAAGCTAATTCAACACCTTTTGTTCCATAATTACCCAATGTGTTATTGGCTTGTCCACCACCTTCAAACGCCCATTGATTGGTTGATATTGAATAACTCCAAATATCATTTCTCATTAAGTTCATTGAATCTTGACCACCAAACATCCAGAGTGCGTTGTTATGAAACCAACCAGATTTACATTCACATCTGCCACCAGGTGTAAAGTTGGCGCCATAAACTCCTTTAGGACCGTAAATGGGTAATCTTCCTGGAATGAAACCACTGCCATGCATCCAAGTCCATTCATTATTGGCGATATTATAACGCCATACATTATCATTTGATGAGGTAAAAGTATTAAAACCACCATATAACCATAAATCACCAGTGGTAGAATCGGTCCATCCATTAGCTCCCCAACCTAAAAAAGGCGGATCATTTAAGGGCGATGGCACACCTTTTGTTCCGAAATTACCATTCCCTAAACCAGATAAATCATCGCCTTTAATCCAAGTCCATTCATTATTGGCTCGTGTGTATCTCCATAAGTCGTTTTGGGTTCCTACTCCACCAAACACCCAATAATTACCCGCTAAATCTGACCAGTAAACAGTTTGATACCTTGCTGGAGGCTCATTGGTAGGAGCGGAGACCCCTTTAGTACCAAAATTGCCTATCTCGCCGCCTAAGTTGCCACCCTTTAGCCAAACCCAATTACCACTTTGCCCTGCGCAAGTAAATTGGCAGAAAAATAAAACTAGCATTGAGCAGAAAACTTTTACTATCATAAAACTTTTTTGATTAATGTTTTCTTTCTTCGATTTTACGTATCATAAGACCAGACTTATTGATTACAAAATATTCTTTCCCAATACGCACAGAAGCTTGGTCATTCAAAAAAGATATGGCGGAATCATAAATTGCTTCCAGCATTAAATTTCCGTTTTTATTTATATAACCATACTTATTATTGATTTTCACAACCGCCATTCCTTCGGAGAAATCAGAAGCATACTCATAGGTTGGGCTTAACACTTCTTTGCATTGGTCATTTACAAACCCATATTTGTCATGTATCATTACTCTTGCCAAACCTTCATTAAATGCATAGATGGCTTGATAATAAGGCCTTAACTTCCACTCATTTACGACAGTGATGAAACCGTATAAATCGCCTGACTTCACGGCGGCTATTCCATTGTAAAATGGTTGCGCATCTCTATACATGAGAGGAATAATTTCTTCGCCATTACTATTTAAATAGCCTCTTAAATCTTTATTCATGACAATTGCAAAACCATTCACAAATTCACTTCCTGCATAATACTTCGCAGGAACTACGACTTCCCCATTTTCATTTTTATATCCAGCTTGCGCATTTTCATAGTACCTATACAATACCTGTGAATTTGCAAAGTAAGTTGCATGAAGAAGTAAAATAAGTAAATGAAATTTTTTCATTGTTGATAAAATAGATTTGGTTAAAATCAATATTTTGTTATTATAAAGGTAAATAAATCAATTGATCAATCAAATAAATTAACATTATTTAATTATGACGTTAAAATTTTGGAATACGTTTGCGAAAACTTTAAGTTATAAGCTGTACAGCTACACCAATTGGAACCATGCACCTGTTAGTGGTGCTTTTATAAGTCTATCAAAAGTTAAATGATTGAAGAATCTTCGATTGTACTTGTAGCAAAATTCGTTCAAGGAGTGCTGCATGTATTCATTTTTTACATGATGATGTAACCCTTTGAGTTTATTTTTAGTATGGCTGATTGCAATATGCACCCAAGGAAAGGCTTCACAGACTTGCT
>JBIIJE010000148.1:0-5793 GCA_044234005.1 Chitinophagaceae bacterium
TAGAAGCAATTCATTTTTAACAGGAGAACGTAATTCCTTCAATGGCAATGGTAGTAACATTAACGACCCAAATTATGCTCCTATACAAGAGAGAAAATTCATTGATTCTGTTTATAATGAAGAGGTTATTTGGTCGGCTTTGGGTAATATTGGGATTAAGATAAACAATAGAAATAATATAAGTTGGAAAAATAACCTAAGCGTAAATACTGATAATACATTGGTGAAACGAGAAGGGTATACCGAATATACGTTGGACTCAACTAACAAAATAAAAGAAATATTTCGAAATTTTGTTTCAGATAAAATTTTCAATAGTCAGCTGTTAGGTGACCACCAAATTGGTAAATTTAAAACAAAAATAAATTGGTTATTAGCATATAGCGAAGTGGATAGAAGTACACCCTTTCAAGCTATTTCCAATAATACTCGGTTGGGCAGTGGTACAGTAATCGCAGGTTTAAATGGCACAATGATATCCGCTAGATCTCAAGAACAGCTCAGAACCGCAAAATTAGACATTTCACAACCTTATACACTTTTTAAAGGCAGCCAAAATATGTTCAAGATGGGAGTTGGATACCTAGATAGAAAAAGATTTTATGATAATAGAGTATTAGGTTTTGCAGAACTTCAAGCAGGAGGCCCTTATGAGGTAGATTATTCAATATTAAATTTACCTTATGATCAGATTTTTTTGACACAAAACTTAGGTGTACTATCTGATGGAAAAGCATCTATACTAGTTAATGATGGTACCGTTCCCAATTCTGCTTATGAAGCATCTTCTTCAGTTTTGCATGCCTATTTAATGAATGATCAACGTTACAAAAAATTTAGATTGATTTATGGTGTAAGAATGGAAAGTTTTAATCAAAAATTAGTAGCTGCTCAACGTGGATTAGGTGCAATAAATTTAAATTATACGAAGGTGGATTTTAATCCTTCAGCTAATTTAGTTTATTCATTAACTGAAAAAACAAATGTTCGATTGTCATACAGCAAAACGTTAAATAGACCTGAATACCGAGAATTAGCCAATTTTGGTTTCCCAGAATATCTTACAGGTTTTTTTGTTTTTGGTAATTCAAATTTAAAAAGGGCAAGTATCAATAATTTCGATGTTAGATATGAAATTTACCCAGGAAGGGCACAATTGCTTTCTGTATCTGCTTTTCATAAAGACATAACAAACCCAATTGAGTTTTCTACTTCATCAGCTTTCGCAAGTGAGGCACTATACGTTCAAAGCAAGTCTGCAACCATTTCTGGTGCAGAACTTGAATTTAGGGTTCTTTTATCAACTCTTTTTGCTAGAAAAAATGAAAAATCTGTGCTTAATAATTTTACCTTGTCAGGTAATGGGACTATCACAAGATCGTCGGTAGATCTTGGTACCACAAATGGTGGTATTAGTTCTCGTCCTTTACAAGGTCAGTCGCCTTACATCATCAATGTTGGACTAAGTTATGTAAGTGATAGTTCTGGTTTATCATCTACCTTTTCACTCAATAGAATTGGCAGAAGGCTTGCTGTTGCAGGCAGTGAATTATTACCTGAGTTTTTTGATAAAGAAAGAACTGTAATTGATTTTCAGATAGCGAAAAATTTCCTAGATGATAAAGTAGAATTAAAATTTAATGCCAGAGATTTATTAGCTCAAGATATAATAACCTATCTCGATTTTGATAGAAGCAGAACGTTAACCGAGAAAGATAAAATCTTTACTAAAAATAGAGCCCCTAGAGTATTTGTATTTAGTGCAACTTATAAATTTTAATGAGTGAATGCGTTAATTAATACCGATTGGAATTTTGTAACACTGATTGGTATTGCTGTAATCTTCCTTCGTCATCAACATTAAAATCATCGGTACAGGCAGACCAATTTTTCGTGCCTCAAATTGCTCTTAACAAAATAACCATCGGCATTTACCACTCTAAAATTTGGTCTGCGACACAAATCAGATTGATATAAGTTTATATGAATACCCGAACTTGTTTCAGAAAGGTGAAGTCTTTACTCGTTGAGTTTAATCCATGGTTTGTATTTTCTTTCAATCCATAAATCAAAATCCAACATCGATTTATTTATAGCTGCACCACACTCACAAAATTATTTGCATTGGCTTCCCAAATACTAAAGTCAATATTATTAATAGAAGCATCATTTGCCATGTCACCTGATTCAATACCAAATTGACCAGTATTAAAACACATTAGATTGTTGCCGAAAGCTTGAGTGGCAAGGTTACTAAAATCGTAAAACAAAGATGAATTCAATAAAATAGTCGAAGCGCTCTAAGTTTCGATGGAGTTACGATTCTTCACCACAATAAAATAAGAGTTGCCAATTGTAGCAAGCAAATTTCGCGCTAATCTTTATACTTTCTAACTATTCTGTTTATAGATGCCTAAAAACGTATTGATATCATTTCTCAGATTAAGAATAAAAAAAAGAGACTGCCTTTTTGAGACAGCCTCTTTTTAAAAAGTTTCTACTATTACGCGATTCGAACGTTTACAGCATTTTTCCCTTTTGGTGAATCTTCAACATCGAATGAAACGCTTTCTCCTTCGTTTAGCTCATCGAAAGTAATACCAACAAGGGCATTGTTATGAAAGAATAAGTCTTTGTCAGACCCATCCATTTTAATGAAGCCGAATCCCTTGTCTGTGATTTTCTTAATTGTGCCAACCATGATTTTTTTGTTTTGTTTGAATAAAATTATTCGGTGAAGGTAATTTTTAAATTTTGTAATGCCCAAATTTCTTCTTTGAGTCAGCAGCTTTGAGCCTATTTATTTGGCATTTTCAGCGAATATTTTCCATTTATAGCTTTAAAACTGTTATAAATCATGTATAAATATTAAATTGTTAAATCCAAATTTTGATTTGATTTAAGCTGATTTCTACTCTATTTCGCCAGAAAGTATGTTTGAAATTGAAGAATTTGTGAGATATTCTAAATCTTTAATCTCACGTAAAAACAAGAAAGTAAAGTGAGAAACACCATCGAAATTATCGTTATTCATAAAAAAAACCACCTCGTTTGAAGTGGTTTTAGTATTTATTTGAAATGCAATTAAGCGGGTTTCTCGTTACGATCAGGCTTTGGTATTAATACCTTGCGTGAGAATTTATATTTCCCAGTTTTAGGGTCTGTACCTGTTAATTTCACTGTTATCTTATCACCCTCTTTAAATACACCATCCATTGTTTCTAATCGATCCCAACTAATTTCAGAAATATGTAATAAGCCTTGCTTGCCTGGCATAAATTCTACGAATGCACCAAAAGGCATAATAGATTTTACAACCGACTCGTAAGTTTCGCCAATTTCCGGAACGGCTACAATACCTTTTATCCAACGTAGTGCCTTGTCTAATCCTTCTTTTTGTTTTGAGAAAATACTTACATTGCCTTTATTATCAACCTCCTCTATCGTAATGGTGGTACCTGTTTCACGTTGTATTTCTTGTATAATTTTACCACCTGGTCCAATAATGGCACCAATATAATCTTTATCCACTTGTAAAAACTCCATACGTGGTGCGTGTGGTTTCAAGTCCTCACGTTTTTGCGGTATGCAATTATACATAGCATCTAAAATGTGCATTCTTCCTCGATTGGCTTGCTCTAAAGCTTGCATCATCACATCCATACTCAAGCCATCTACCTTGATATCCATTTGAATACCGCAAATCCCGTCTCTCGTACCTGTTACTTTAAAATCCATATCGCCCAAATGATCTTCATCGCCTAAGATGTCTGTCAATACCACCCATTTGCCATCAGCGCGTGAAATTAATCCCATGGCTACACCGGATACATGCTTTGGAATAGGCACACCCGCATCCATCAATGCCAACGAACCTGCACAAACCGTTGCCATGCTTGATGATCCATTACTTTCCAAAATATCAGATATGATACGAATGGTGTACGGAAATTTCTCTTTAATTGGAATTACTTGTTTCAAAGAGCGTTGCGCTAAATTACCATGACCTACTTCACGTCGACCTGGTCCACGCATAGGTTTTATTTCACCTGTTGAAAATGGTGGGAAATTATAATGTAAATAAAAACTTTGGTACTCAGATATCTCTGCATCTTCAGTCATCTTTTCATCGTCAGGCGTTCCTAATGTAACCGTTGACAATGATTGTGTTTCGCCACGTGTAAACAAAGAGACACCATGCGGCGATGGCAATAAATCAACCTCCATTTCTAAAGGTCTTACTACATCAAGCCCTCTTCCGTCCAAACGAACTTTCTCATCCAACATCATATTGCGAATCACTTCCTTCTCTAATTCGTGAAAGTAATATCCTACTAAAGCTTGATCAGCCTCTGATAGGCCTTCTCCTAAATGTTCAAGAGTTTCTTTACCTAAACTTTTAAGTGCATTACCTCTATCGTGCTTGGCAGAAGCCGATTTAGCAATCGTATATATTTTGTCTTTTGCAAATGCAGTGATTGTTGCATTTAACTCTTCATTGCGGTAAGGCTTCGTATAGTCTCGCTTTACTGGAGATCCTACCATTTCCCACAATTCTTTTTGAGCTTGTACTTGTATTTTAATCGCGTTGTGACCTGCTTCAATGGCTTTAATTAAATCTGCTTCACTACATTCTTTACTCTCTCCTTCTACCATCATGATATTCTTCTCGGTAGCTGCAATGATGAAATCCATATCCGAGTCTTTCATTTGCGAACGCGTTGGATTTATAACAAATTTGCCCTCAATTCGTGAAACACGAACTTCAGAAATAATTTCTTGGATAGGCACATCCGAAACAGCCAAAGCGGCTGAGGCGGCTAATGCGGCTAAAGCATCTGGCAATACTTCTGGATCTGATGAAATTAATGTCACCAATACTTGTACATCACATAAATAATCATCCGGAAAAAGCGGCCGTAAAGCGCGGTCAATAAGTCTAGAAATAAGTATCTCATAATCGCTTAAACGGCCTTCTCTTTTGAAAAATGAACCCGGAATACGACCTGCAGCAGCGAATTTCTCTTGATAATCTACTGATAACGGGAAAAATGATTGACCTGGTTTTGGTTCTTTGTTGGCAACTACTGTTGCTAAAATAGCACAATTGCCCATTCGTACTAATGCTGATCCATCAGCTTGTCGGGCTAGTTTACCCGTTTCGATGGTGATCATACGACCATCACCCATATCGAAAGTTTTTGATTTTATATTGAACATAATTTATTGTTTTGATGGCAACCTGACTTTGTAGTAATGCATTGAAAATTCATTACGTAATAAAGCTTATTACCTTGTTTTAATTTGAATGTGATAAAATAAAAATAAATCTTATGGACGTTAATTTTTAGCCTGAAGCTAAATTTTACGCAGTCTTATAAATCGATGGAAAACTGCGGAATAAGAAGTCCCTAAAAACAGCAATTCCCAACCTTGTGAGTTGGGAACATTTGCTGTTATGTTATTTTCTTAATCCTAAGGTAACGAGTAAGCTACGATAACCCTGTAAATTAGTTTTTGAAAGATAGTTGAGTAAACTCTTGCGTTGTCCTACTAATTGGATAAGACCACGGTTAGAGCTAAAATCTTTTTTATTTTTTTGTAAATGCTCAGAGATATGTTGAATACGCTCTGTTAACATGGCTATTTGAGCCTCTATTGAGCCGGTGTTTTTTTCGTCACCGCCATGTGTTTTGAATAATTCTTTTTTGCGTTCGCTTGTTAATACTGACATCTTTAAAGTATTAGGTTTTAATTTTTTTAATCGTTTGCGAAAGTAGGGTAATTTTTCTG
>JBIIJE010000043.1:0-19850 GCA_044234005.1 Chitinophagaceae bacterium
AAAATATTGAATTACAGCTTCGTAATCGTTTCAACATTTCTAATGCTGAATCTGGGATTAATTTTTCGAAAAAAATAAAATACTTCACTACATAGCGTTATGAATACTCTTTGAACCCTAGCTTTATTGCATGCCAATTCTAGATAAATAAAAAAAACCATCTTTTTAAAGATGGTTTAGAAAGTTAAATTTTATTTTTTTAGAAACGAGGACAAGCAAAATTATACTTACGCTCTTCGTTACGGATGATACAACCATTGTAAATTAATGAAATCTCCAAGGCTCCATTACCACGTGTTGCAGGTGTGAATCCAGAAAGATTAACATCATAACTAATACCAACCTTCGCACGAGCCCATTCAAAACCTACATAAGGTGCAATCGCATCACCATAACGATACCAAGCACCTAAATAGAAGACAGAATTTGCAACATCATCTTCATGCTCTGGATTCATGATGAAACCAACTGCCGAGCCTAACAAAGTTTCATTCGCCTTACCTTGTTGTTGGTACATGGCACTTGCATATAAAACGGTTTTCTCACTCATTGTTAAGGAACCTCCTATAGAAGCGGTTACTCTTGAGTTGATTTTGTTTGTTCCGTTCAAAAAAGTTTCAACAGGTTGTGTAATATGATAGTAAGAAATACCAGCATACATATTCGTTCTTTCTGACACAAAACCTGAATACATAATACCTGCATTGAAATCACCATAAGTCAAATCGGGATTACCAATAAACTCACTTGTTTGGTATTCTGCAATACCTGTGAATGGGTTGTATTGGTCTTCAAATTCTAATTTCCCGAAGTCGATACTCTTTTGAACCAATGTTCCTTGAATACCTAAAGAGATATTATGTGGACGATCTTCATCGCTACTTAATCTCTTGTGATAAGCCAAAGAAAGCCCTGTTGTAATATTTTGCAAGGCTCCTGTTCCTGATTTGTCGTACAAAGCAATTACACCAACGCCCAAGGCATCTCCATTTAATTTACCTTTTAATACGGCCATATCATAAGATAAGGAGGCGGTTTGATAAGGAGTGGCATTTACGCTTCCCCATTGACTTCGGTAGTTACCCGAAAGACGCCAATCACAATTAACCAAGCCTGTATTAGCCGGATTTAAAGTTAAGGGGGATGTAAAATATTGTGTAAAGTGAACATCTTGCGCGGAAGCTTGTATGGCAACCAAAGCAAGCAATGATGTAATAATTTTTCGCATAATATATTTTGATGTTGCTAAGTTAAAAGATTATTAGGATAAAGGAAAAAAATTTACTTGAAATTAATAATGATTTATAAAAAAGACGGCAATATGACAAATTTCGTTGGGAAATTACCCTATAAACCTTGCGTCTGCTTCCATAATATGCCCGCATGATTTGCATGTTCGCAACTCTTCTGAATTATAATAATGTTTGAAATGCTTTAAAAAATCCGTCTCAATATTATCAGGCACAAAATAGACTTCATGTAATTTTTGGTTACATTGCTCGCAGAACCATAAAAGTCCATCTTGAGCTCCAGCACTTTTTCTCACTCTTTCTATCACTAAGCCAATAGAACCTTCGCTCCTACCTGGAGAATGCGGTACATTGGGTGGCAACAAAAACATATCACCGGGACCTAATGGAACTTCCACCATTTTGCCATTTTGCTGTGTTTTTATAACTATGTTACCTTCGAGTTGGTAAAATAATTCCTCTGTTTCGTTGAAATGATAATCTTTACGTGCATTTGGACCTGCCACAACCATTACTATAAAATCAGAGCCTTCAGGATATAAATTTTTATTACCAACTGGTGGCTTAAGTAAATGTCTATTTTCAGCCAACCAATTGTTTAAATTAAAAGCTTGTTTAATTTCCATACAATCTTGTATATTTTGTAAGATTAAAGGTATTTCATTTTATGATAAATTTTACAACTAATTTCCAATTTGTCTTCTTTGAATACTTAATTTTGTGGCTTATTAAATTTTTGCATTTCGAATGTTTATTATTCGCACTATTTTTTATTTAATCATCGCTTATTTTGTATCAAAATTATTGCGTGTATTTTTCGAACCAAGTACTCTCTCGAATACCCCGAAAAATAGGAATACAAACTTCAAACCTGAGCCTCAAGAAGCGCCTCGTAAGGAATCCCCTAAATCTAAACTAGGTGAGTACGTAGAATTTGAAGAAGTCAAAGCTTAAGACTTAGGCTTGAAAACTGTTTCTTCCATCGTCATTCCATTAGTCATATGAATGACTTGTATACCTAATCGCTGCGCCGTCTGTATATGCTGCAAACTATCATCGATGAACAAAGTTTCATGCGCTTGCAACTGATTATCGTTTAATACATGTTCAAATATTGCAGCATCGGGCTTTCGCATGCCTACACGGTGAGATAAATAAACTTTATCGAAAAATACTGCTAGACTTGGATAGCCGCAAACGCGTTGAAGTTGTTTATTAAATTCCAATTCGTGAATTTCATTGGTATTACTTAATAAGAATATATTATAATGCAATTGTAATTGTTGCAGAATCTGCAGCCTACGAAGTGGAAAATCTAACAACATAGCATTCCATGCTTCACGTACTTGCTTTTCAGTGATAACTTGATCAGATAAACTTTGAATATGTTGAATAAATTTATCGCCAGACAGTTTACCTATTTCTAAACTATCAAAAATTTCACTTTGAGCTTGCTGCGAATACAACCCTTCTCGAGGATGAATACCCAAATCTGCAAATGCTTTTTGTGTGAGTTGATAATCGATATTGAGTATAACACCACCTAAATCGAAAATAATATGCTTAATGCCTTGAATCAAATGATGGCTTAATTAAACTCAAATAAGAAATAACGCAAACCGATAGAAATACCTAAATTGAATGGATGTGTACCCGATCGATTATGATTTTGCTGTAATCGTGTCATGTACTTTGCATAGTTACCAAACTCATGTCGGGTAACTGGTAAAATAGGATTATTGACATTTGCACGAGTATTGGTGTAAGTAATCTGATCAGTCACTTCTAAATTATTAATTTGGAATTCACCACGGGCCAAAATATTTAAAAACAATTTTTCCTTTAACTTGTAAGAAATACCCAAATTAGCAACTGCTCCAAAACCGTGCCTTGTATAAGGCCGACTACTCATGAGATAACTATTCAGAATCGTGTCTTTTATATCCCATTTCTCTACCTTAGATTTTTTGTTAGTAGTTACACGAACATCTTTTGTATTTTTATCTGTAAAATCAACAAGCAAATCATCACTGTAAGAAGCGTTATAAACATAGTATAATCCTGCTGAATAGATAAGCACTGTCTTATGTTCGCCATCCATACGCTGCTTTCCTATAGTAATTGGAATTTTTACTTGGGTTAAATTGGTGGCAGCTTCTATCTGAAAGGGGAAAGTGCTATCTCCGCCACGATAACGTTGGTTGGCTTGTCCAATATGAAGTCCTGAATTGATACTCACACCATTCTCAAATAAATATCCGAAATCAAAACCTCCTGTAAATCCTGGTGTAAGCACGTACTCTTGAAAACTATCTACGCGTAAATCATCGGAATTAAAAAGGTTAGATTTATAGGCAAATACGTTAGCGCCAATATAAGGACCATATGCTTGAGCAGATGCAATTAAAGAAATAATGGTACAGCAAATAATTAAGCTTAATTTTTTCATAAGCCGTAAAGTTAAAAAAATACTTTAATTGAGAAAATAATTTATGTAAAGTTCCTTTTTCGCAAAATGACACGTTGGGAACCTTTATTTCATTCTGTCCCACAATTCCGGGATCCGTTTGACCCAAACTAACTCCTCCATTTTATCTTTCGCATCTTGCACCGGAATACCAAACCAAACTTTACCGCCTGGCAATGATTTGCCAACACCACTTTTCGCTAGTACTACTGTATTGCTTTCTATGACCAAATCTTTCGAAACCCCTACTTGACCATATAATAATACATTGTTTTCAATAGTCACTTTACCAGCTACTCCCACTTGGGCGGCGAACAAACAATTTTTACCGATAACCGTTCCATGTCCTACGTGAATAAAATTATCGAATTTAGTTCCTCTTCCAATAATTGTAATTCCGCTCACTCCTCTATCAATGGTGCAACAAGCTCCAATCTCCACATCATCTTCAATAATAGTAGTACCACAGCTCTCTAACTTCATGTATAATAACTCTTCACGCTCGCGTTTGTTAAAATAAAATGCATCGCCACCAATTACAGAATTAGCCTGAATAGTTACATTATTTCCAATCGTAGTGCCATCATATATAACAACGCCAGGATGAATAATACAGTGCTTTCCAATTTTTACATGATTACCTATAAAAACGCCAGGTTGTATGATTGTGCCTTCGCCTATCTCTGCTGTATCGCTTATCATTTTAGTGGCAGGCTCAAATGGACAAAAATGCCGAACCAATTTGACATATGCACCAATTGGATCTTCAGTAATTAGCAATGCCTTACCAGGAGGGCATTGTACCAATTTATTGATGAGTACAACAGATGCCACGCTTTCTAACGTTCGAGTATAATATTTTTCAATATCCACAAAGCAAATATCACCTTCAGTAATTTTATGCACTTCGTTCAAACCAGTAGCCATCAAACTTTCGTCGCCTACTAATTTGGCGCCGACAAAACTTGCCAGCCACTTAACATCCACGGGAGCCTTAAACTTCATAAATCTATTTAATCAATGTTTTTATATATTTATCTTAATGCAAAACGGAATTCTCAAAAAATTATTGTGCAGGCAAAGGTTACAAAAAGTAATCTATAAAGCAAACTTCCTACACAATATTCATCATTTTTAAGAATAGATTGGCAGTTTGACAATTCGCAAGCTAATAAGTTTAACTCAGATTTTGTATAGGGAATGAGCAAACCATAAAATTAATTGTAAATCAATCAGAAGAGAGGATTGATTACAATAACTAAATCGAGGTAAACCCACAACATTTCAACTAAGACCATTTTAAATTTGTAGAAGGGCTTAATTTTCATTTATCTTTGGGCGACCGCTTTGGTAAATTTCTTCATAATTCTATTTGTTGTAAACACCTAAGGTCAAGCAAAACAAACGCTATGGCAAAATATATATTTGTAACAGGAGGTGTTACCTCATCCTTAGGTAAAGGAATTATTGCGGCTTCCTTAGCCAAATTATTACAAGCTCGTGGCTTTAAAGTCACGATACAGAAACTCGACCCATATATAAATGTTGACCCAGGCACTCTAAATCCTTATGAACACGGAGAATGCTATGTTACTGATGATGGCGCAGAAACCGATTTGGACTTAGGACATTATGAAAGATTTTTAAGCACACCTACTTCGCAAGCTAATAATGTAACTACAGGTAGAATATATCAACATGTAATAAATGAAGAGCGTGCAGGTGCCTATCTAGGTAAAACCGTTCAAGTGATTCCGCATATTACAGATGAAATAAAAAGGCGAATCACATTATTAGCACAAAAACATGATTATGATATTGTATTAACAGAAATAGGTGGAACGGTGGGTGATATAGAAAGTCTTCCTTATATCGAGGCAATTCGACAAATGCAATGGGAAAATGGAAAAGAAAATTGCCTAGTTGTACATTTGACTTTAATCCCTTACCTCAAAGCTGCCAAAGAGTTAAAAACTAAACCTACACAACATTCAGTTAAGCTCATGAATGAGAATGGCCTCTCGCCTGATATTATCGTTTGCCGAACCGAAGAGCCTATCAATGGAGATATCAAACGAAAAATTGCTCTTTTTTGCAACGTAACAACTGACGCAGTAATTGAAGCAGCCGATGCCGAGACAATTTATGATGTGCCTTTGTATATGATGCAAGAAAGCTTAGACGTAATTTGTCTTGAAAAATTAAAATTATCATTACGCAATGAACCCGATTTGAAAAATTGGAAAAACTTTTTAAATAAATTAAAGCATCCAAAACAAACCATTCAAATAGGATTAGTAGGTAAATACGTTGAATTGCAAGATGCTTATAAATCTATTCTGGAAGCATTTGTGCATGCTGGCGCAATGAATGAATGCAAGGTGGTAGTTAAAAATATACACTCCGAATATTTAAATGAGCAAAATGTAAAATCATCTTTAAGTGGTTTAGATGGCATTTTGGTAGCGCCGGGCTTCGGCAATAGGGGCATTGAAGGAAAAATAATTGCAATTCAGCATGCGCGTGAAAACAAAATTCCATTCTTTGGCATATGCCTAGGTATGCAATGTTGCGTGATTGAGTACGCAAGAAATGTGTTAGGCTATGGTGGAGCTAACTCAACCGAAATGGATATTCATACGACATACCCAGTAATTGATTTAATGGAAGACCAAAAAAACATCATACAAATGGGTGGTACGATGCGTTTAGGTGCTTATGATTGTGAGATTGATGTAAATTCAAAAGCTTATGAAGTATACGGCAAGCAATACATTTCAGAAAGACATCGTCATCGTTGGGAGTTCAATAATTCTTACCTCGAGCAATTCGAGCACGCAGGCATGAAAGCGGTTGGGAAAAATCCGAAAACCAATCTTGTAGAAATAGTAGAATTAAAAGACCATCCATTTTTTATTGGTTCGCAATTTCATCCTGAATTGAAATCTACGGTAGAGAATCCTCATCCATTATTTATAGGATTTATACAAGCGTCATTGCAGTATCACCTAGGTAAAAAAGTGAGTATTAGATCTGAGGTAAGTTCGAATTAAAAATAGATTTATTGAATAGAAATTAAAAGAAGCTTTAAGAAATAAATCATTCAAATTATTTCTGTATCAAAATAGTTTTGCCCGTTTGCTTAAAACCATTTACATCAAAACTCTCTATTTTAATATTCAAAGGATCGCATCTTCGAGGTCCTGAGAGAGAAAAAGTTTTTACATTATTTATCAAGTAACGCACGTTTGTATCCTTTAGCACAATTTCCAACCGGCCATTTGGCGCTAATGCACTATTCCACATAGTGGCATTCAAACTTGTGGTAGTTTCTCTATAAGTTTTATAATCAATCCAAGGTATCACGCTATCGGCAAAAACTGGCAAGGCATAAAATGTATCGACTTCTGCTAAAGCAAAATTTTTGAACTCTATACTTTTTATTTGCTCTTCAATAATTTTCAATTTACAGCATGAAGCAGTAAACAGCAAAAGGATCATGCCAAGTGTTGCAGGAAGAAAAATATTTTTAATCATATCAGTGTAAATTTATGAATCAATTATTTGCTATCGTAAGCCCATTTAATATAAGTTGAACCCCATGTAAATCCGCCTCCAAATGCTGCGAGAATAATTGTATCACCTTTGTTCAACTTATTTTCCCACTCCCACAAGCAAAGCGGCAAAGTACCATTGGTGGTGTTGCCAAAACGTTCAATATTAATCATTACTTTCTCTTCAGCAAGTCCCATTCTTTCTCGAGTGGCGTCAATAATCCTTTTGTTTGCCTGGTGAGGTACAAGCCATTTTACATCCTCATGGCTGAGTTGATTTCTTTGCATAATATCATACGCCACTTCAGCCATATTGGTAACGGCAAACTTGAAAACTGTTTGACCTTCTTGATACACATAATGCTCTTTGTTCATTACCGTTTCAATACTTGCCGGCTTTACCGATCCACCTGCTTTTTGATGTAAATGTGCTTTCCCTGCACCATCTGAACGCAAAATACTATCGATAATGCCATTACCGTCGTCGTTGGGTTCCAACAAAACTGCCCCACAGCCATCTCCAAATATGATGCAAGTAGCGCGATCTTCGTAGTTCATAATAGAACTCATTTTATCGCCACCTACTACGATTACCTTTTTATGACGACCCGTTTCGATAAACTGCGCTGCGGTAGTTAACGAATATAAAAATCCACTACAAGCGGCATTTACATCATAGCCATAT
Source organism: Chitinophagaceae bacterium (assembly GCA_044234005.1). Lineage (GTDB taxonomy): Bacteria > Bacteroidota > Bacteroidia > Chitinophagales > Chitinophagaceae > OLB11. Next base: position 7,957 of record JBIIJE010000043.1, read on the forward strand.
GCATTTTTTAGACCACATTTATCGGTAATAATATTAGCGGTGGCTGGAAATGTATGATCAGGGGTTGTAGTCGCACAAATTAGCAACTCTATGTCCAATGGATCAATGCCTGTTTTATCAAGTATCATTTGAACAGCTTTTGCCGCCATGTCCGAAGTACCCATGCCCTCACCACGTAAGATTCTTCTCTCCTTAATGCCTGTTCTTGTAGTTATCCATTCATCCGTAGTATCTATCATTTTTTCTAAATCGGCATTGCTAAGGATGGTTTCAGGAACGTATCCGCCAACGGCTGTTATTGCTGCATGTATTTTCGACATTTCTAAAGACACATTTTTTTAAACGCGTAAAGGTAATATTAAATTTGCGTTATTAAAATCAAAAAAATACGACCCGAACAAGATAAACCTAAAAGGTTTTTAAATCAGATAGGCTTTGCAGAACGATACGACAAGTTAGGGCGCTTCCGTTAGTGCAGACCACGTCATACCTCGCGGTGACGGAAATTCTATGATTGCGAAGAACAAAGCATTCTGTGTTATAAAGACAATCTGTACAGACTGCTTATAAGAAGTGGCCTACGGTTAAGTGCATTCTCGAGTTGACTGAAGAGTAAATTAAACCTAGTAGGTTTTAAAAACCTCACGGATTTCCTTTGGCGCTAAATATTTTTTGCATCATGGCATAAAGAACTGGATGCTGACTCTGTAATAAAATCGGCTTTTCAAAAAAATACTCCGATACTACTGCAAAAAATTCTATTTCGTTGGTGCCACCATATCCATCCAATTGAGTTTCACCTTGGCGTATTTCTTGTATCATGCCTCTGATTAGTTGCAGCCAAGGTGTCACCAAATGCTTTGGTATTAAATATTCGGGCACGCCATCCATACTACCATCGGCTTTATCAATCAGGTGAATAAATTCGTGCAATGCCGTATTGTCGCCATCCTTTGCAGTAAAACCTTCGCGCAGCGCGACTAACGATAATGCCATGGTGTTATTCATGAAGCCATCGCCTACCATACCCGATATATTTTTTTGGCTTCCAACTTGAAATTTAGCATCAAAATGATCATCATAGAGAAGTATCTCATTGATGTTGTGGTATTCCCATTCTGGGAAAGCATATAAAGGAATCAATGCACTCGTTGCAATAAGCACTTCATCTAACAACTCATGTTTAGCGTTACCCACATCGGTAAATCGAGTAGTTTCTATAAAATGTGTGACACGTTTTGCAAATATCCTTTTACTTTCTTGACCGACAATTTGCCGATAAAAATTCACTTCGCGTTCAAGTAAGTCGACTATACTTTCAATTGAAACTTGATTGATTATGCTGGTTGTTTTTTTGGTGAAAGCCCAATAAATTATAGCTACAATGATTGTAAATAATACGAACCATTGCATATTATAAATATCTTCCTTTTAGCACTTCAAGGTGATGCTGAACATGACCAACCATAATAAACATAATAGCTTGAACACTAATGGGTTTGTTATTTGCAATACCTTTTCTTTCGAGGCTTTTTCTATTTAAACTACTAAAGAATAAAAGATTGCTTTCTCGCAACAATTTAAACTCTTCGATTTGCTTCTCTAACTTTGGCAAACAATTACTAGCTTCTTTTGCATATTCATTCTCTTCAAATCCTGGTAACGAAGTCTTATCGTTTCGAGCAATGCACAAAGCACGATATGCAAATATCCGTTCAGCATCTATCAGGTGTTGAAACAAATCTTGAACGGTCCATTTCCCATCCGCATAGGCATAATTATGTTTTTCTGCTGGTAATGCCAATAATGTTGAAATTAAATCAGCATCAACTTCTTGCATAAATTCAAATACATGTTTACCTATTGGTACTTTATTTATGTATTTATAAAAATACTCACTACATTCATCAGCTTGAGGTTTATCTATAAAATTATTCATGCTGTATTAATTTAATTTTTCGTCAATTCGGTTTAAATATTTCATTTGAAAATAATATGCTTTTAGCATTGTAATTGCGTTTTCATCCAATTGCAAATCATCCATATTACGATAGGACTCAAGCTGACTTGAAAGCTTCTCTTTCTTTGATTGTATTTCTTGTTTAATTGCTTGCAAAGCATTCTCGTTTGGCTCAAACTCCATCTCCATCAGCATTTCATTAATATCCATCATTTCAGCTAAAAAAGTAGGTGGCAAATCATATCTTTCATCTTCTTTTAAATGTCCTTTTAGTTGTAAAATGTAAGCCAATCGCCTGTACTCATCATCGAGTACTTTCTTTGCATCATTAATTGTGGCCAATTGCATTTCAGCTTTCATTTGCTGATCATGTGAGGCAAGGGTAAAATGATCAGGATGATGCAAGCGACATAATTCGTAATACTTCTTTTGATTGTAACTTCTGTTTATCAGCAAAGAAACTTTCAATCCATAAAGCTCGAAATAATCCATTTTGTTTGATTTATATTTGGCAACTTAATAATTTAATGCAATGATACGAATTGGAATTGTAAGAGAAGGCAAAACCCCACAAGACAATCGAGTACCGTTTTCTCCCAAGCAATGCCGAGAGATAATAGATCAAAACCCTGGTGTAGAAATCTTCGTACAGCCCTCATCAATCCGATGCTTTGCGGATTCAGAATATCAAATGCAAAACATTCCTTTACAAGAAGATTTATCAAATTGCGATATACTTTTTGGTGTAAAAGAAGCGCTCGTTGAGACACTTATTCCTTATAAAACCTATCTCTTTTTTTCGCATACTAAAAAAGCTCAGCCTTACAATAAAAATTTAATGCAAGCCTTGATAGCCAAAAAAATTCACATGATAGATTATGAATGTCTCACACATGATGATGGTCATCGAATTGTTGGATTTGGCTTTTGGGCTGGTGTAGTAGGCGCGCACAATGGCTTATTGGCCTACGGCAAAAAAACTAATTTATTTAATTTAGAACCTGTCTATTCATTCAAAAACTTCTTAGAGCTAAAGGAATCGTATGAAAGTTTTTTCGTGCCGAATATTAAAATTGTTTTGACAGGTTCTGGGCGGGTTGCCACAGGTGTTTTAGATGTATTAAACTATTTCGATATTGCCGAAGTTAGCCCTGATGACTTTTTAACTAAGACCTTTACTTATCCAGTCTTTACACATCTCAAGGGTAAAGATTTGTACGCAAGAAAAGATGATAGTAGTTACAATCGTGATGATTTTCATGCAAATCCAACAAACTATACTTGCCTTTTTAAACCTTATACGGAAGTAGCCGATATATTAATGAATGGCATTTATTGGGATAAAAACATCCCACGACTCTTTGAATTAGCAGATATTCAAAATGAAAAATTTAAGATGCCCGTTATATCAGATATTACTTGTGATGAAAATGGCTCAGTCCCATGTAATGTTGGCGCTTCAACCATTGCAGACCCTACCTATGGAATTGATATCGCCACCCTTCAAAAAACGACTCCTTTTCAATCTCTTGGCAAAACGATTGATGTGATGGCCGTTGATAATTTGCCGAATGAATTACCTCGTGATGCCTCTAAATATTTTGGCGGGTATTTGCAAACCTATGTATTACCAGATTTAATCAAAGGTTTAGAAAGTGGTGTCATAGAAAGAGCGACTATCTGCAAAGAAGGAAAATTAGGCAAGCACTACCAATATCTGCATGATTACGCTTTTAATGCATAAATCAAATACCTAGTTAGAAATAAAAGGCCATGCTTTTAGATACTACATTATCTAAATGTTATTCTGCACTGCAATTTTGTATTACCGCATTGAGTCTTTGTAGCATTACTTTACCTTTGCACCATGGCTCATCGTAAATTTCAAAAAACAAAAATCATTGCAACTGTCGGTCCAGCATGTAATACCTATGAAGGATTATTAGCCTTAGTGCAGGCAGGGGTTGATGTATTTCGATTAAACTTTTCACATGGCACACATGAAGACCATGCAAAAGTGATAGATTTGATTAATCGACTCAACGAAGATTTCCCTTTCAATATTGCCATACTTGCCGATTTACAAGGACCTAAATTACGCATTGGGGAAATCGAAAACAACGAGGCACAACTAACAGAAGGCGAGCTTATAACTTTCACGTCTGTTAAATGCATCGGAACTAAAACAAAAGTATATCTATCCTATCCTAACTTTCATCAAGATGTTAAAATTGGAGAAAAAATTTTAATTGATGATGGTAAAATTGAGGTGCGAATTACAAATATCCATCCTAATAATGATGTCACAGCCATGGTAACAACGGCTGGTATATTAAGCTCAAAGAAAGGAATTAATCTTCCTGAAACTAAAGTGTCGCTGCCTGCAATTACTGAAAAAGATTTGATGGACATTGATTTCATCATTCATCAAAATATAGATTGGGTAGCCCTTTCATTTGTGCGCAGTCCGGATGATGTTGTGAGTTTAAAAAAAATACTAAAAGAAAAAGGCAGCGATGCAAAAATCATTGCCAAAATTGAAAAGCCAGAAGCTATTGAACATATTCGTGAAATTATTTTAGCGAGCGATGCGATAATGGTTGCTCGTGGCGATTTAGGGGTGGAATTGCCCGTAGAACAAATTCCAATGATACAAAAAAATATTATCCGTAAATGCATACATCGAGCGAAGCCAGTAATTATTGCTACACAAATGATGGAGAGTATGATTGATAGAGTGAAGCCTAATAGAAGTGAAATTACAGATGTAGCAAACGCGGTACTCGAGGGTGCTGATGCGGTGATGTTAAGTGGCGAAACCGCAACTGGCAATCATCCTGCTTTAGTGGTACAAACAATGAGTAATATTATTGCTGAAGTAGAAAAAGAAGAAATCATTTACAATCGAAATTTGACGCCACAAGCGCATTCCCCATCTTTTTTATCAGATGCACTTTGCTATAATGCATGTAAGATGGCTGAAGATGTTCACGCAAACGCAATTATCGGCATGACGCAAAGTGGCTATACTGGTTTTATGCTTTCGAGCTTCCGACCCCGAGCACCTCTCTACATTTTTACAAAAATAAAATCTTTGATTAATCAGCTAAGTTTGAGTTGGGGAGTGCAAGCCTTTTATTATGACAAGGAAAATAGTTTAGATGAAATTATCCATGATCAAATTGCGATCATGAAACAGAAAGGAATGTTGCATGCAGGTGATGTTGTAATTAATACGGGCAGCACGCCAGTTAAAGAACATTTACCCACTAATGTGATAAAGATTACAAAAGTGAATTAAACAGAATGATTTTTGCTAGCATTCGAATTTAAACAATAGCTTTTCTAAATAATTGAAATTAGATAAATCTATAGCATATAAGAAGTTGCTTGTTATAAGAAATAAGGTAATAAGCGCAATCTAAAGCCTTGCGATTTACGGATAGACCCTTCAATTAATTTGAATATACAATTCGTAATTGCAAATCTTTACCCGATAGAAATCTTCAAGAGTATACGCCGATTTAAAATATGTTCATAGCAATTGAGTGTATGAAAATTGGTCTTTTAATATTTTATTTCGGCGTCAAAGAATCTATTGGATTATATATCGTTGGGCATAGCATGAATGGACTGAACGAAAAAACATGATTCACGAGCAAAAATTCTAATTATTCTTCATATCTCAACCTTGTATAAGTCTAAGAAAATCAATATGATCGAAAATTGTCAAGAAAAAGAAATTATCACGAAAAAAAATTTTTAATTATTCACATCGTTATACAGATTGAAAATACTAGGTTAGATTAATAATCCACCAAAAAATTCACACTTTGTGAATAAGACAATTGAGAAGTTTTGATTTCAAAAAATATCTTCGTCAAGTTATTCGTAATAGGCAATTCATCCTTTACAACATTTTTTGACTTAGAATGTAATTTTTTACACCTGAATCATTGTCAGTTGGGATAAGTGTCTTTAACGAACAACAACAAAATCATCCATCACTCTTAAATTCAAAGCCCTGCAATATGAGCAAAAAAAATACATCCAGTAGCGGATTACAATTTAGTCGATATTACACAAACGACACAACATCTGTATACGATCAATTCACCTATGATTACAGAACTTCTGTAATTCGTAACCCCAATGGTGAAGTTGTATTTGAAATGAAAAATGTAGAAGTGCCAGCGCATTGGAGTCAAATTGCAACAGATATTTTGGCGCAAAAATATTTCCGTAAAGCAGGCGTTCCACAAGAAGATGGCAGCTTAGGACGCGAATCCTCAATAAAACAAGTAGCTCATCGTATGGCGCATTGTTGGCGTAGCTGGGGTGAAAAATACAATTATTTTGCATCAGCAAATGATGCGCAAATTTTTTACGATGAATTGGTTTATACCATTCTTAATCAAAGTTGTGCACCTAACTCACCGCAATGGTTCAATTCTGGTTTACACTCATCCTATGGCATTGCAGGCAAAGCGCAAGGTCACTACTTTGTAAATCCAACAACCGGAGAATTAGAAAAATCTCAAAACGCATACGAACGTCCACAACCGCATGCATGTTTCATATTAAGTGTGGATGACGATTTAGTAAACGAAGGTGGAATTATGGATTTATGGGTTCGTGAAGCCCGTATTTTTAAATATGGTTCAGGTGTAGGAACGAACTATTCCAATATACGTGGTGAAGGTGAAAAATTGAGCGGAGGCGGAACTTCAAGTGGCATCATGAGCTTTTTACGCATCGGAGATCGTGCAGCTGGCGCTATTAAAAGCGGTGGAACAACTCGACGTGCAGCAAAAATGGTTTGTCTCGATTTAGACCATCCAGAAATTGAGCTCTTTGTAAATTGGAAAGTAGAAGAAGAGAAAAAAGTAGCCGCTTTAATTGCCGCTGGTTATAGTAACGATTATGAAGGAGAAGCTTACAAAACCGTGAGTGGTCAAAATTCAAATAACTCAGTTCGTGTGCCAAATGATTTTTTTCATGCATTAGCCAATGGTGATGACTGGGAATTGAAAGGCCGCACTGATGGTAAAGTCATGAAGAAAGTTCCAGCGAAAGATTTATGGGATCAAATTGCATATGCAGCGTGGCGTTGTGCAGATCCTGGCACGCAATACGACACTACTATTAATGAATGGCATACTTGCCCAGAAGGTGGGAAAATTCGTGCATCTAATCCATGTTCAGAGTATATGTTCTTAGACAATACAGCCTGCAATTTAGCTTCTATGAATTTACGTCGTTTTTACAACGATGAAACAAGTCAATTTGATGTAAAAGGCTATGAATACGTAACACGTCTATGGACAGTTGTCTTAGAAGTATCAGTATTGATGGCGCAATTCCCTTCGAAAGAAGTTGCTCAATTAAGTTATGATTATCGAACCCTAGGACTAGGGTACGCAAATTTAGGCTCATTACTTATGGTTCAAGGCATTCCGTATGACAGCGAGCAAGCTCGAGGTATAGCTGGTGCATTAACGGCTATCATGACAGGCGTGTCTTACAAAACATCCGCAGAAATGGCTCAGCATTTAGGCCCATTCGCTAAGTATAATGAGAATAAAAAACACATGCTTCGTGTAATGCACAATCATCGCGCAGCTGCTTACGATGCACAAGATGCGTTCGACAATTTAGAAATTAAACCGCAAGGCATTAAAGCACAATATTGTCCAGATTACTTATTAACTGCAGCTACCAAAGCATGGGATGATGCGGTGCAATTAGGCGAAAAATATGGTTACAGAAATGCACAAGCAACTGTAATTGCTCCAACTGGGACAATTGGTTTAGTTATGGATTGCGACACTACAGGTGTTGAACCAGATTTTGCTTTAGTGAAATTTAAAAAATTAAGTGGTGGCGGTTATTTTAAAATCATAAATCAAAGTATCCCACTAGCACTGAAAAATTTAGGTTATAATTCCAAAGATGCAGATGCAATTGTAAAGTATGCTAAAGGTCATGGCACATTCGCAGGTGCACCTTTTATCAATCATCAATCTTTGAGTGAAAAAGGATTTATTGCAGAAGAATTAAAGAAATTAGACAGCGCTGTTGAAAGTGCATTCGATATCGCCTTCGTATTTAATCATTATAATTTAGGTGAAGAATGTTTACAACGCTTAGGTTTTACTGCTGAGGAATATATGAATCCTACTTTCTCATTACTAGACGAGTTAGGATTTAAAGATGAAGAAATCGACAGAGCGAATGATTATGTATGTGGCACGATGATGTTGGAGGGTGCTCCTTTATTAAAAGATGAACACTTACCTGTGTTTGATTGTGCTAATAAATGTGGTAAAAAAGGCGAACGCTACATTCATCACACAGGTCATATTCGTATGATGGGTGCTACACAACCTTTCATTTCAGGTGCAATTTCTAAAACCATTAATTTACCTAACGAAGCCAATGTAGATGAAATCAAAGAATGCTACCAGTTGAGCTGGGAACTTGGATTAAAAGCAAATGCTTTGTATCGTGATGGAAGTAAATTGAGTCAACCATTATCAAATAAAAGCGATAAGAAAGAGAAAGAAAACAAAGAAACAACAGTAGCTGAAACAGTTCAGCAGATAGCAGAAAGCGTTATCCATGATTTAAGTAAACTAACGATTGGCGAACTATTAGAAGAAGTTAATCGTCGTGTACAAGCAAGTCCAGACACAAAACTAAAACGCGAATTATCTCGTATTGTCGAGCGTAAAACATTACCAGCCAAACGTAGAGGTTATACAATCAAATCGAAAGTAGGTGGACAAGCAGTATTCTTGCGCACAGGCGAATATGGTGATGGCACTTTAGGTGAAATTTTTATCGATATGAGCAAAGAAGGAGCTACCATGCGCAGTTTGCTCAATTGTTTTGCAATTGCTGTTAGTATTGGCTTACAATATGGTGTTCCATTAGAAGAGTTTGTAGATAAATTTATTTTCACACGTTTCGAACCAGCAGGCATGGTAGACCATCCAAATATCAAAAATGCGACTTCAATTGTTGACTACATTTTCCGTGCTTTAGGTTACGAATATCTCGGAAGAACTGATTTAGTGCATGTACAAACACCTATTGGAAATATCGGTCAAGATGAATGGGATGTGCCAGTTGAAGGCCAAGAAGAATTATCGAATGTTCGAGTTACTGCGTTATCAGCTAGACCAGAACCTGCTTCAGCAGGAGAACTTACTCCAAAGAGAGTTGTTGTAGCAAATGGCATGACTGATGCTGAAAAGAAACAAATGTTAGGAACAAGTGCTGACGCACCAATATGTCGAGCTTGTGGTAATATTACCTTGAGAAACGGCACGTGCTATATGTGTCCAAATTGCGGCACCACAACAGGTTGCAGCTAATCCCTGTCTTATATTTACAAAAAAGACTGTTATGAAAATAGCAGTCTTTTTTTTGGGTATAACTTAACAAAGTATTCGTATTATAACGATTAGACAAATGTAATAGATTAAAATTTCGTTTCTCCATTTAATCTAAACATTTGTATCCATCGGCATTTACCATTTTCCTCAAGCGAAATGTATAATATAAAATTAATGTCAAAATGGTATTACATTTGAAATCCAACAATTCATTTCATGAGGATCAGAAATTTTACCTTTGGGAAACATACTATTTGATGTTAGTTATCGTTTCTTCAATGCCTTACAGATATCACTTATTAATCTCTGCATTATCGCTTTGCAAACACGATCGATTTTTTTAAAAAACTATTGGCAGACTTACCTATTCAAGCTTATCTATACTTGACACTTTAGCTAAACTCATGCATTGGCCAAATTCGCGAATATTATTCTCAATTTCATATATATCGTTATTGCTTTTATACAGTATTTACTATTTTTAAAAACCTAAAAAGCTTTTAATTAGATAATATAAAAATGACATTTGTCGTTGTTGTTTGCGTTCATAATCTATTGTCAAATCTGTTCAGTAATGAAATTATAAGAAGTGGTTTATCTGATCTATTCAATCTATCATTATGGGCTATGTTTATTACAATGTTGTATGATGATTACCAAAAATTAAAACATGAAAAATAAATAACTGAATTCTTTAAACATAAAGATTTTGAACTGTCAAAAGACGAATAACCAACGTTGGCTTCAATGCTGAAAATAGCTCTATTTATTGAGTCATTTCAATAAACACAGATCTCTAATTATAGCAGAATTTCTGCTGAAAAAACTACGTTTCAGAAAACCTATGATACAAAATTGCAATTGAACTGCTTACAGAGATGAAATAGGTTCGAACATAAAAATATCACTGTTTTATTAAATTGTTACCAAAGCCTAGAATAATTTATTAAAACTTAAAAGACTTAGCGCAATTTGATGTTTTAGATTCGAAAAAAATTATATTCTTATAAGTTTATCAAATAAATTATAGAAAAAGTAGGAATCTTGGCATCGCAAAAAAAATCACTTTTTAATATTAGATAAGATTCTATAAAAAATAAATCATTAAATAGATTAAACATTATAAATATTTTCTCCACCAATAAAACATATATCATGAAAAAACTAAACCAATTCATTATTGCTTCAGCAAGTTTGTTTTTTGTTATGCTAAGCTTCACAGCGCAAGCCAAAAGAACCGATGGCAGTCAAATCACTGTCTCATTACAAAACGTTTCTACTGCTTGTTCTTCAATGGAGTGGGATATTTATTTAATAAATTCGGGATCACAAGTTTAGAATTTGGCACCTTGCAATTTAGCTTCAACTATCCTGCTGGCAGCATCCCTAGCGATGCCATTACAACCTTAGTCGACCAGCCATCCAATACTACCAAAGGTTGCAGATTTCCCAATTTAGGCGACATTACTGTAAAGCATCATCCCCATACACAACAAATTCGCTCGATGGCACCACTTCTACATTAGGAACGATAATAATTGGGTAAAAATGCCTTCTGGCACTGCGATGAAATACACTCGAGTTCGCATAACATTTCCTCAAGGGAGTGCAAAAACAAGCACTTTACTTTTAGTACTTCGCCCTAAATCAAGATCCTATACAAATACGGGGGCATTCGTAAGAGTAGATTATTCTAGAAAAAGTTCTATGTTGAATTATGTGACAGATAACACACTTGTAGTTGGAGAAACAACAACTATCAACTATGCTTGTGAAAACAGTTCAACTACTCAAAATAATTCTTCAAATGGATTGGCGACACTATCAACTAAAAAAATGGTTGCTTATCCTAATCCTACCACTTCATCGGTTTCTCTTGATTTTGAATACAATAAGGCATCTACAGTTATGGTTAAATTATTCGACATAGCAGGTCCCTTACAAAAAGAAATTCAAACAAATACTGTAGCTAGAAACAATACGGTTATACTTTCATTAGCAGAATTACCAGTTGGTAATTACACAGTGCACGTTTTGCAAAACAACAACTTCACTCATTTCGAAAATATTACTAAGGAGTAATTTCCTTAATTAGTGATTCAAGCGAGATTTAAAAAGTCTCGCTTTTTTTATTTCGTCTTTAATCTATAGGATAGCATTATTGAGAATTCTGAATGATTACTTACAAATACGCAACTTAATCTTGTAATTTTAATTTCACTATCATAATTTCAATGAAATTATTATTTTGTTCATTAGCTTCAACTTTTAAAACCAAAAATTATGCAGTTCACCTATTATGGCCATTCATGTTTTTTACTTCATTTCGATGGCATTAAAATTCTATTCGACCCTTTCATTAGCGAGAATCAACTAGCGAGTGAAATAGATATTGAGTCTATCGAAGCTGATTATATTCTACTTTCGCATGGACATTATGATCATTTACTTGATATCGAGGCCATTTCATTAAGAACGGGAGCTAAGGTGGTTTGTAGTTGGGAAATTCATGAATGGTTAAATAAAAAAGGAAT
>JBIIJE010000149.1:0-5765 GCA_044234005.1 Chitinophagaceae bacterium
CAATTTAGAAAACACGCCATGAAGTATTTTTTATCCGAGCAAGATGATTCGCTGGCAAATACATACAACCATTTGGCTTACTATTTTAGATTGAACTCTTTTTTCAGTATTCTTTCCATGCTAGTGTCTTTGGTGGCCATTGCTTTTTATCTTTTAAAATTAAATTAATATTCAACTCCCTCATTTTTTTTAAATGTCATTTATCAACAGCGCTCTCAATAATCAGCTAAGCTTGTTTGCCTTGCAAAACTTGTCTACTATTTATGGTGGTGGAATAATACTTGCATATCATCAAATTGATTTACCCATCTTTCAAATGCAACTCGACGTGTTAAGTGATTTCGAAATAGTTTCACTCACCGAAATCACACAACGCCACAAAAAGAAATTAAGTACCCGAAAATTACTGAGTATTACCGTTGATGATTGCTATCGAAGCACATTACCTAATTTATGCAATTACGCTGTTGCGAAAAATTTGCCAATAACTTTTTTTGCGCCGATTCACTTTATAAGCGGCCAACACATGCCATACACAATTTTATCGAATGTATTAAAGTACTTAAGTGGTAATATCATTGAGCTTGATGCTGAACAAATAGATGGGACGAAAAAGGAAACCATCACTCATTTACACCAAGAGTATTTACAAAAAATATATACACAAAAAGTATCTACCTATATGCCAGCCCTTGAGCAGATGGTACAAAAATTACTTGACCAAGGTATTGCAAGTACTCCAGATTTTTATGAGCAGGATGAACCTGTGGATTGGGATTTCATTGCACATCAAAGTAAAGAAGCGTGTTTAAGTTTTCAAAGTCATAGTATGACTCATCAACCTGTTGTTGCTTTGAGCGATGAAGATTTAGAAAAAGAGTGTGTTCAATCCAAAAAATTTCTTACCGAATTAACGAACCAAGAAATTTTACATTTTTGTTATCCGTACGGTGGTGATGCAAACATTGGCAAAACCGCACAGCGTGTTATTGCAAAACATTTTGATTCAGCGGTCACCATGAAACGTGGGCGCTTAAGTAATAAAACCGATTCATTCATGCTACCTCGCATTCCTTTATATAATGGCGATTTAAAAGGTAGAACCTTATTAAAAACCTTAACCTCTTGAATCATATGAAAAATCTTAATTATCAATTCAAGATTTTTTCTGACATTAATCCAGAAGAAATTTGCAGATTTAATCAAGAAATGTATCATTCAAATCAAATGCCTCGCATTGAAGATTTGCAATGGCAATTTAGGGTGGGATATAAGAAGGGAATTGAACCTTTATATATTCTAGTTGATAATAAGATTGTCGGACAGGCTGGACTGTTACCCATTGATTTGATATTAGACAATTTAATCGAGACAGGAATTTGGTTCAATAGTTTCATTATTTCTAAGTCAATGCAAGGTAAAGGCTTGGGTAAATTATTGACTGAAAAATGGATGAGTTTAGCTCCTATTCACATAACCAATTGCAACGACAACTCGATGGCTATTTTTCGCAAGTATGGTTGGCAAGAAGAATTTAATACCGCACGGTTTGCATTACCCTTAAATTTGTACAAAACCGCATTGAGTAAGCAATGGAAAGGATGGAAGTTAGGTGCCACAAAACTTGCACAACCATTTTACTTTTTCTGGCAAAAATTAAATCATCAATTTCATCTCGATTCATCCATAAGGCCTGTTGGAACTTTCACAGTCGAAAAATTATATGCTCTTTTTTCACAATCAAACGAGCAAGGTATCCATCATGATGAACATTGGTTTCAATGGCGATTTTTTGAAGGTCCACTTCGTAGCCAATATCATGTAATACAACTGAGAGATGCCGCTATTATTTTTAGGCTTTTTCAATTGGGCAATATGAAACGATTACATGTGGTATTCCAAAATGATATCCATGATGAAAAATTACACCAACAGTTGTTAAAGTCTTTGATAAAATATGCCATAGAACAACAAGTAGATTTAATTTGGGCATTGACAAATAAAGATAATTTGAAGAAATTGTATCAACCTATACTTAAACATATTTTATATACACGATTCGCTTATCATGCCAATGAACTAAATTGGCAAACCGCTATCGAAAATCGATTGATTCCCTTGCAAGCAGCAGATTCAGATTATGACACCATGTATGCTTAATTCAGAAATAAAGTTATTACAATCTGCGATTCAGTTCTTGGAATCGCATGTATTTCAATGTCAAATAAAAACAAATTTTGGTTTTGATTGCCCTAGTTGCGGTTTACAACGAAGCATCATTTACTTACTCAAAGGCGACATTTGGGCAAGTCTTCAAATATTTCCATCTATATTTCCCTTCCTATTCATTTGGACGCTATTACCTATTCACTTGATATTCAAATTAAAGTATGGCGCTTTTTTTATAAAAAATCTTGCCATCATCAGCGGCGTAATCATGTTTATTCACTTTATTTACAAAATATTAAAATATCTATAATGAGTGAAATAAACAACGATATACTTCAATCATCGCAAAATTCGAACCAGCTCCTACCGGCTCTTCCGAATGCGACTACTTCTTTGGTGTTGGGAATACTGTCGCTTGTTGGCTGCTTTTTATATGCTGTACCTGGCTTTATTTTAGGTATTATTGGTTTGGTTTTAGCCAACAAAGACAGAAAACTCTATCAGTTAAATCCGGGTATGTTTTCGGCAGCCAGTTATAGTAATTCTAATGCTGGTAGAATCTGCTCATTAATTGGAGTAATCCTATCCTCAATCTGCCTACTTTTTGTAGTGATTGTGATTGCTATGGTTGGTTTTACTGCGTTTAATTTAGATGAATTAAAATCACTTTCCAACCAGTAATTCACTCAACTTAGTTTCCAAGGCATCTCCACGCAAATCAGTTGCAATAATTTTTCCAGTCTTATCCAACAAGAGTGTTTTGGGTATAGAAGGGATATAATACAATTCATTGATGATACTTTTGAATCCTTTCGAATCTGAAATTTGAGGCCAAGGCATTTCAAATTGACGCAAAGCGGCAGTCCAGTTATTGCGCTTATCATCGAGTGATACGCTTAAAATTTCAAATTCATTGCCACGAAATTTTTCATACGCTTTCTTCAGAAAAGGTATTTCTTGTTTGCAAGGTCCACACCAAGATGCCCAAAAATCGACTAATACGTATTTGCCTATTAATTTTGATAATGAATATGAAACTTCGCCACTAGAATCGGGCAACGTAAAATCAGGAGCCATAAAACCAACTTCAACAGATTGTTTTCGTTTTACGATTGAACTAATTTCTTTGCCAAAATATGAGTTGAGCGCTTTACCTTTTAATTGTTTCAACATCGTATCTGCAATATGAGATTGGATACTTTGCCCAGTGGAAACTGTATTATACACTATAAAGGCGGTAGCTTCTGATTCTGCATTAGTCTGTAAGTAACTGAAAAAATTACTTTTCATGGTTTTATTAATCTGGGTTATTAGTTGTTGAATACTATCCTTATTTGAAGAACTAGGCCCTAATTGGTTTAAACGTTGTGCTTCTTTTTGAAGTGGTGCTTGCATTTTTAGGAGACTTTCAAAAACAGGATATGTAGTTGAACCTTCAACTTTTGTAATCCGCATTTCCTTTTGGTCGTAATTCAATTTTACTTTACCATCAGGTTCTGCAAAAAAAATGACATAACTATTCGTTTCAGTCGTAATTTGAAAAGGTGTTGGCTCAGTTAAATTGCAATTAATCTTGAATTCTCCATCTACAATATTCAACGTGTCAACTTTCTTTTCAATTAAATTCTTTAAGAAAATTGCTTTGCCTGTTGAGTTATCTATTTTACCTTGTATAACGCAATTGTTTTTTTTCTTGCCAGCCCACACGAATTGAGATAAGGCAAGCAACAAGAGAATTAGAGTATTTCTTTTCATAATTTATTTTTTATACATGCACTTATGGCATCAGTTCTTGTAATTTTTGAATCAATTCTTCTTCTCGTAATCCCTTGGCAATAATTTTACCTTCTTTATCTAAGAGAAAATTAGTGGGGATAGATTGAACACCATATAATTCAGCTACTGGTGATTGCCATCCTTTTAAATCACTCAATTGCAGCCAGGTTAATCCATCTTTCTCGATGGCAGAAAGCCATTGTTCTTTTTGGGTATCTAATGAAATGCCTACCACAGTAAAGTCTTTTTCTTTAAAAAGATTATAGGCTTTCACAACATTCGGATTCTCCATTCGGCATGGCCCGCACCATGAGGCCCAAAAATCTAGTAACGTATACTTTCCTTTGAAAGAGCTTGACTTGACTAATTTTTCTTGTGTATCACGTAATTCGAATACGGGTGCGACTTCACCAAGATCAGTCGATTTTTGTTGCAAGGCACGTTTATTTATCTGCTTTCCAAAAAAAGATTTCTGTACATTCTCATCAAGCTTCGCGTAGATTGTTTCTGTTTCGCGAAGGCTGGGAGCGAGGCTAGAGTTCAGATAATCAGCTGCAATAAATGCGGACGTATATTGTTTTGGATTATTGTTGATAAAATCCAATTGTTGATTTGCGAGTTCAACTTGCAATAGGTTGAATTTTTGTTGCAACCCATTGAGTAATTCTGGGTCTTCTTGATGCTGGGATGCCATCATTTCTAAGGAATCTCTTTGGGCAAATAAGGGCGCACATTTATCTAAAAAACTTTGATAAACTATTTGCTCTTTCCCTCCTTTTATTGAAAGGCTTTCAGAAACATCCAATTCATAGGAAAGTTTTGTTACACCTGGCTCAATAACTATGAGTGAAAGCTTTTGCTTTGGACCAAAGTTTATCATATAAAAAGTTGGTTCGGTGACGGTACCTTTAAATGTAAACTTATCGCCAATGACTTTTACCGTATCAACTTTCTCATTTTCAGACGTCGGAATAAAATAAATTTCACCATCACCCATTTTTTTTACTTCGCCAGTTACAGTAAACGCATTTTTATTCTTACAACCGAATAAGCAGATTATTATAGCTATTAGAACACTTAGTTTTTTCATATTACATTGAATTTAGTTCTTTGTCAGATTAGGTTTTATGTCTTGTTCATAAGAGACAATAGTTTCTTCGATAATTTCAAATGCCTTTATTTTATCAAAGAAATTATCAACTACAACTTCTGTATGCTCTAGTTTTTTATATTGTTCAAAAAAATGTTTGATTTCACTCATCAAGTGTGGCGGTAATTCTTCTAAGCTATCGATATGATTTACCGATATATCGTGTTCTGCAACTGCAATTATTTTATCATCTACACCTTTATCTATCATGCGCATCACCCCTATTACTTTAGCGGATACAATACTTAAGGGCTCAATATCGATTTGAGAAAGTACTAAAATATCTAAAGGATCGCTATCTCCAGCATAAGTTCGAGGAATAAAACCATAATTAATTGGATAATAGAACGCGCTGTGCATAACCCTATCCAGCTTAAGTAATCCAGTTTCTTTATCAACCTCATATTTAGCCTTACTGCCTCTGCTTATTTCAATTATAGCATTCACAGTTTGTGGAACTTTATCACCAATACCTACGTCATGCCAAGGATGTATATTCACCCTACAAATATAATGTCGGGTGGTTATAATGAATCTATCAATGTGTTAAACTTAAATTTCATGCTATAAACTCAATAGTAAGACTGCCAATTTTATAATGGTAAATATCAAAAAGTAATTGATATCTAAGGAGTCACTTCACTTGTGAATAAGTTACTTGCGTACTCAC
>JBIIJE010000151.1:0-5668 GCA_044234005.1 Chitinophagaceae bacterium
TTGGGGTGCGAATCGTTTTTTTACTGGGAATTCTTTAGTGCAAAATGATGTGCAATCAATTCCAAATTTACAACCTGCTAGTTTTGTTACTTCGCCTGAAGGCGGATATGTGAATTTGGAAAATGCTGCTGAAACTTCAAGTAAAGCCGTTGTTCATATTAAAACGGAAACTAAATCGAAAATTGTTCAATATCAAAACCCTTTTGGGGGTGATATATTTGATCAGTTATTTGGCAATCGCGGTGGACAAATGTTTCAGCAACCACCGCAAAACGCTAGCGGTTCGGGTGTAATTATTTCAGCAGATGGCTACATTGTTACCAATAATCATGTGGTAGAAGGTGCCGATGAAGTGTCGGTTGTACTAAATAACAAAAGAACCTTAGTTGCAAGGGTAGTTGGTAAAGATGCTTCTACAGATTTGGCTGTTTTGAAAGTTAATGAGTCGAATTTGCCTTTTATTTCTTACGGCAATTCAGATGATGTAAAACTAGGTCAATGGGTTTTGGCAGTTGGTTATCCGTTGACACTCGAAACTACTGTTACAGCGGGTATTGTAAGTGCCAAATATAGAAATATTGGTATCAATCAAAACAAATCGGGTGGGAGTGCCATAGAAAGTTTTATTCAAACAGACGCGGCTGTGAACCCGGGTAATAGCGGTGGTGCTTTGGTGAATGCAAGAGGTGAATTAATTGGAATTAACTCTGCTATCGCCTCTCCAACAGGTTCTTATGCTGGATACTCATTTGCAATTCCATCTAATATTGTAAAGAAGGTGGTAGAAGACATGGTGAAATTCGGCAATGTGCAACGAGGTTATATGGGTATTAGTTATATCGATAATAAAATGGCAACATCCGAAGAAGTTGAAAAGTTAGGTCTTGATAAAGTGGATGGTATTTATATTCGTACTGTCGAGAAAGGTAGCAGTGCAGAAGGAGCTGGTTTAAAAGAGGGTGATTTTATTACCAAAATAGGTTCGCGTATTGTTAGAACCGGTCCTGAAATGCAAGAGCAAATTGCCCAATACAGACCTGGTGATGTAATTGCAGTAACTTATAAAAGAGGCGGTAAGGAGAGTACTGTTAATGTAAAATTGAAAAATAAACTAGGTAATACTGATATTGTAAGGAATGATGTAAGCAATGATTTAGGGATTAGTTTTCGAGAGCTTACACCACAAGAAAGTCGTAAAATGAATGTGGAAGGTGGTTTATATATTACTGATATTCAAACTTCAGGTTTGATTGCTAAACAAACTCGTATGCGAAAATCATTTATTATTACACAAGTCAATGATAAGGATGTTCGTACTCAAAAAGAATTTGAAAAATTATTGGCTTCAGACGAAAATGAGTTTCAATTAGGTGGAATCTATCCGAGTGCACAAGGGGTTTATTACTATATGATTCGTATCGACTAAGGAAAATTTTTCCAGTTAGATATTTATAAAATAATTTATTAGGCTGGGTTAAGACTCAGCCTTTTCATCTTCAAACAACCATTTAATTGGTTTGAATTTTTTCTCGTATTGTAAACCAAATTTTGATATACTACTCTTAATATGATTGACTGTTGCTTCGATGCTATCGGTACATAAAATGAGATTTAAATCATCAGGTGAAATCGTTTTTTTATCTGCTAAAGAATTTATGTATTCAATCAAATCTTTGTGAAAATCAGTATCGAAAATTATAATCGGAAAATTCTTTATTTTCTGACATTGTACTAAAGTTAAAGCTTCAAACAGTTCATCTAAAGTGCCGAATCCTCCAGGCATTACTATAAAAGCGTATGAGTATTTGATGAGTAGCGTTTTTCTAACGAAAAAGTATTTAATGGTAACCCACTTATCTAAGTATGGATTATGAGTTTGCTCAAAAGGTAATTCTATATTGCAACCCACGCTTCTTCCTTTTACATCGCGAGCTCCCCGATTGGCGGCTTCCATGATACCAGGGCCACCACCTGTCATGATAGTAAAACCTAGTTTCGCAATTTCTTGTGCAATTTGGCGTGCATTTTTATAATGAATATTGTTTTCATCGAAACGAGCTGAACCGAAAATGGTGACGCAAGGTCCTGCGAAATGAAGCGCCCTATAACCTTTGATGAAATCAATTACAGTTCTAATGGTTACTATTAAATCCTGGAATCTACTTTGTGGGCCTTCTAAAAATTTAATCTCTTCTAATTGATTATTATCCATTTTTTTCCTTTCTATTAATTGAGCAACATGTTTTCGATTGCTTCATCATATATTTTTTTCCAAGTATCGATATCTCCCCAATTTGCATCACCAACTTTTAAAGAACCATTAGTTACTTCGCCTAAAAATTCGAATGGAGTATTTTGAAGTAAGAGTTCAAATTCAGATTTTTTACCAGGGTTCACACTAACAATTATCCTGCCTTGCGCTTCCCCGAATAAATAAGCATCGTGGCGAATATGATTAGGCATATTTAAATTGAAGCCTAATGCTCTTTGCTTTGCACTTTCTACCAAACTTACAAACAAACCACCTTCTGCAAGATCATGTGCGGAATTTATAAGTTGCTTTTGTATAAGTCGTAATGTAGTTTGTTGCACTTCGTATTCCTCTTCTAAATTAAAATAAGGTGTGGGCGACAATTCCACTTGAAGAATCTTATGTAAATACTCACTGCTGCTGATATCATTTTGGCTTTTGCCAATTAAATAAATTAAATCACCAGCCTGCTTAAAATCCATGGTCATTCTATTCTCAATATCGTCTATAACCCCAACCATACCAATCGTCGGTGTTGGATACACTGGGCCATCTGGCGATTGATTATAGAAGCTTACGTTCCCACCTGTTACAGGGGTGTCGAGTTTGCGACAAGCATCGCTCATACCTTTCAACGCGTACACGAATTGATAATAAACTTCAGGATTATATGGATTGCCAAAATTCAAGCAATTCGTGATTGCACTCGGTGTGGCTCCGCTACAAACTATGTTTCTTGCAGCTTCACAAACAGCTATCATGCCACCTATATGTGGATTGGCATGTACGTAACGACCATTGCAATCCACTGTACTTGCAATACCCTTATTTGTTTCTTTAATCCATGAAACACAAGCATCGCTAGGTGCGTTGGTACTTACATTCGATGTGCCTACCATGCTATCATACTGATTGTAAATCCATCGTTTACTCGCTATGTTCGGTAAGGCAAGTATTTGTTCGGCAATGGCGCGTAAATCACTTAGTTCCTTAATTGAGTTAATATCAAACGCGTCTCTTTGTGCGAAATACGTTGGTTCTGTATATTCTCTTTCGTAAACAGGAGCTCCTCCACCTAGTACCAAGCTTTCAGCAGGTACTTCAGCGACTAATTCATCGTGCATGTAAAATTTCAAGCTTGGGTCTTTCGTTACTATACCGATTTCCTCACAGTGAATATCCCATTTATCAAAAATGTCGGTTACAGTTTTTTCATGACCTTTCTTTACTACAACAAGCATTCTTTCTTGGCTTTCACTGAGTAGCATTTCCCAAGCTTTCATTTCTTTTTGACGCGTAGGTACTTTATCTAAATGAATAATCATGCCATGTTCGCCTTTCGCACTCATTTCCGATGTGCTACATGTAATACCAGCGGCTCCCATATCTTGCATGCCTATAAAGCTGTCTGTTTCTGCTAGTTCCATACAGGCTTCCAAGAGTTTTTTCTCTTGAAATGGATCGCCTACTTGTACGGCTGGTAAATCTTTTGCACTGTCTTCATTGATATCAGCACTTGCAAAACTTGCACCACCAATACCATCTTTACCTGTATCGCTACCCACTATAAATACCAAATTGCCTTCTCCATACGAAGTGGCAGAAATGGTCTTGCCAGTCTTCATAATACCTACACTCATCGCGTTCACAAGTGGATTCGTTTGATAGCAATCTTCAAAATAAATTTCACCGCCAACCGTCGGTACACCAAAGCAATTTCCGTAATGACTAATTCCTTTTACAACACCTTTCAATAGATGTTGAGTTTTAGCGTCTTTCAAATTTCCGAAACGAAGGCTATTGAGCGTGGCAATAGGCCGAGCTCCCATGGTAAAAATGTCGCGATGTATTCCACCAACTCCAGTTGCAGCCCCTTGAAAGGGTTCAATAGCTGATGGGTGATTATGCGATTCTATTTTAAAACTACAAGCCCATCCATCACCAATATCTATCAGACCTGCATTCTCTTCGCCTGCTTTTGCCAATACCTTTGAGCCATCTTTGGGCAAGGTTTTCAGCCATTTAATTGAATTTTTATAACTGCAATGCTCACTCCACATCACGGAATACATGGCGGTTTCGGTAAAGTTGGGTGTTCTGCCAAGTACTTTTTTTATTGCTTCAAACTCTTGTTCTGTTAGACCTAATTTTTGTGCTTGTGCTAAAGTTGCTTCTTGCATACTGCTAAGTATTTATTGAGGATGCGAATTTAGTTAAGATATGGCAGTTTTATGATATGATTTTGCCAACAATTTAAGAACTACTTTTTACATAGTTTGATGATCATACAACGCATACAATAAATTTTAGTAGATTTACTTTTGTGAAATATTGTTTTGATGAGATATGCTAAAAATAGAATGGTTTGTGGGGCTAAAGCAAGGGTGTAAATTTCTAATTGAGTAATCATGAGACTAACACTGTTATTTATAATATTTTGTCTCCGCAGTGCTTCTGAGACAGAGAATCTGGGGGAACGGAACTAACCATAATAGAATAAATGAAAAAAGTAATCTATCTGCTAATATCTGTGATATCAATAACATCTGCAGTAAAGACAAATGCACAAAACAAAAGTGCTTACACTTGGATAGTAGGCAACAATGCCTCGTATGGGAAGTTTGACGGTACTAATAATAAACCGCAAACAGGAAGTTTTTATACAATGAGTGCACCTAACTATCCCTATATTTTTGGAGGAGGGCATAGTAATATTTGCGATAGCATTACTGGTAAATTGCTATTTATTTGTAATGGCATGGTATTGTATGATACTCTCGGAAATATAATTGATAATGGTGACCATTTAGTACCAAATAGCATCTATAATAGAAATTCTTATCCTGATGAATTTGCCACACAAGCTTCATTAATATTGCCGAAAGGGAGTTATGGTGAGTATTATGTATTTATAACCACAGCAAGCGATAGCATGTATGCCACATGGATGTTGCCGAATGCTACACGAACGCCAAATGATTTGTTGCTTTATAATGTGGTAGATATGAATGCCAATGGTGGAGCCGGTAAAGTGATAAAAAAAAATATACCTTTAATAACCCATGCCGAAATGGGGCGTACCAATATGCAAGCTTGCCGCCATGCCAATGGTGTAGATTGGTGGCTGCTCAAAAAATCGGGTTATGAAACAAATGAAATTACTCGCTTTTTGGTAACTAAGGATAGCATTTACGGACCTTATAAGCAAATTTTTTCAGAGCCCGATTTTGGTATTTGTGATGCCTTTGGGCAATCATGCTTTAGCAAAGATGGTAAAAAATATGCATCTGTTCAATGTAAGGGGAGGCAATTGTTTATGGCTGATTTTGACCGATGTAGTGGTGAGTTAAAGAATCCGAAAGTTTTTAATATTCCTATAGATAGCACCTCCTATGCTCCCTTTGATAATGTTGGGAA
>JBIIJE010000044.1:0-19254 GCA_044234005.1 Chitinophagaceae bacterium
ATTTGACACCCAAATTTAGGGGGGAGACGGCAATTGATATTAGTCCTTTTTTCTTTATTCTTTGTCAAAACTTCCCTTTCTGAATTGACCGGGTGAATAATCGCAAACAAATTCAGGGATGGGAAGGGAACCATCATTGCCGTGAAGGCAAAAGACCAAAGCAGCAAGGAATTTATCGTCGAGATTCAGGTAGCGGACGCTCTGGGTTTCAGTAAGCGTGTATTGTTCTATACTTCGCAGGGTTGCGTCAGACAGATTAAGATTCAAGGTATCCGCAGCCCATTGGTTGATTTGTAAAAAAATCCAATACTAAATGTTTACATAGATTACGAAAACAGTTGACTTTGCTAACTTTTGGTGTACATGTAAGAAGTTACCTACAAACATTAAAACCAACAATAACAAAAAATAATGGGACGAGCAAAAGAAATGTATATTGAACAACTTCAACAGAAAGACGTTGAAAATCTTACTAAGTTGTTGTGAAATTATTATTTTAGAAAGTCACGATAAATATTCAACTGATATTACTGAAATACTCTTGAGTTCAAACTGATATTACTGAACTAACGGCAGATAAGTTGTTTAGAATTTGATTTATTAAAATTAAATCATGAAATAAATTGAGAAGGGAATTTGGAATAATTGAACTTCGTTTGACAGTCAAAATAAAGAAACAACTTTGAGACAAACACATGAAATATTTTTTAACTATTGGTTTTACTGAAACACACCAAACAAAACAACAGAAACAACTTTGAGACAAACACATGAAACATTTTCAATTGTTGGTTTTACTGAAACACACCAACGACAAACTGATATTACTGAAAACATAATTAAAAATAAACTTGAAATTATTCAACATAGAACAGAAAACAGAATTATAAATTCTGCCTGCTGCCAACACCGCCTAAGCGCAATGCGGGCATCCTACTTTTTTAAACATTTGGAATTCTAATTTTCTTTTCTACTTTTACCAAGCGAATGTTCTCCGATTTCCCGCACTGCGCCTAAGGCGGAAAACGATGTGGACAAGAAATGATTAAACTTAGAACTAAAACTGACTCTTGGAATGGCAGTTACTGAAGATGAAAATGTGAAATGGGTACTTTTTATCATATTATGTAATACAAATATTTGAAACGAGCAAGTAAATTACTCAAAGGTGCAATTATTAGAATGGGGTAATCTTGTTAATATATGCCTGCTGAAATCTCCTTCTTACACTGAGCCAACATCTTTTTCATTTCTTTCAACTCTTTTATTTTATTATCTATAGATGTAATTTTCTCATCTAGTATCGTAAACTTTTTATTCTCTGACAACTTTTTCGAATACCAAGCTTCTATCAAATTGCCAATTTCGTGAAGTGTAAATCCCACTGATTTAGCATCACGAATGAGCTCCAGTCTTTCAACGGCTTCATCGTCATAATGATAATAGTTATTTGATTTTACTTCTAACTTTCGCTTCCCTTTTATTAAACCACACCTCTCATAAAATCTTATCGTGTGTTTGCTTACCCCTGTTAAATTTGATAATTCGTTAATTAGCATATGGCAAACATAATTAGATATTGTTAAAATATAAAGTATAGAGTTAGCTCTAATGTTGTAGGATTAGGTTTGCTATTATACATTTGCGTTGTTAAACAATAAAAAAACGTATGGCAACTGCATTAATTACTGGCGCATCCAATGGCATTGGTCTTGAATTGGCGAAAATTCATGCCTCAAAAAAAGACAACTTGGTATTAGTAGCACGCAATGGGAAAAGACTTAATGAACTTAAGGCTGATTTGGAAAAATTGTATGGTGTAGTAATAACCTGCATCGAAAAAGATTTATCTCAAAAAGACTCAGCCTTGGATGTTTTCAGAGAAACTCAATCATTAGATATACCTATCGATTATTTAATTAATAATGCAGGCTTCGGAGATTTTGGCATGTTTGCTGAAACAGATTGGCTTAAGGAGCAGCAAATGATACAATTAAATATCACTACGCTCACTCAGTTTACGAAACTTTATTTACAAGAAATGTTAAAGCGCCGTTCTGGTAAAATTATGAACGTAGCCTCTACTGCGGCATTTCAATCGGGGCCTACCATGTCGGTGTATTTTGCTACAAAAGCCTATGTATTAAGTTTTTCTGAAGCTATTGACAATGAAGTTCGGGATCATGGAATTAGTGTTACTACTTTATGCCCGGGTCCTACCGAAAGCGGCTTTCAGTCTGCTGCAGCCATGGAAGAAAGCCCTTTGATTAAAGGCAAGAAACTTCCAACATCTCGTGAAGTAGCTGAATATGGCTATAATAGTATGATGCATGGTAAATCAGTAGCTATTCATGGTACTTTGAATTATATATTGGCCAATGCAGTAAGATTCATGCCTCGCAGCTGGGTTGTAAAAATTACAAGAAAAATACAAGGCGGTGTCTCATAGTTTTTTATCTTTTAAATATTTTATGGCTCGATAAGACCTTCCCCTTTTCATTAGTTAGCAATAATATGTAGTGGCCAGTTCGTATATTTTGCAATGAGATTGAATTGCGAAATGGGGTAGTTAATACACATTTACCTGTGATATCATGCAAGTTTATTGAAACAACCTCTTTACTATTTAGGATTTGCAGAATGTCCTCTACAGGATTTGGGAGAAGCCTGATAGAATTAAGTTCATGCACATCTGAACTGCCATTAGGAGAACTCATTTTGTTGAAAAAATTCCATATCGATTGGCTTGCATTTATATCAGTGCATGTTACACCTAAACCCGAATTGCCAATTGCACTTGGCCACTGATGTCCGCCATTATTCACTTTTAGTAATTGTACTTCAGTTTGGTTTGCACATGGCAAATAGCTTATACTGTCCACGGTAGTTCCATCATTTGTAATATCGAGCAAGGCAGTAGTGCTTGGTGTTGAAGGGCAATTATTTTTTGTATTCCACAATGAAACCACATCATTAACACTTTTACTAGTACCCGCCAATCCATTATAACTCACTATCGCATCGCTCGTGCCATGAATCACTAAAACTGGTAATTTTTTAGAGGGATTACATGCGTTAAAAGTAGCCTCTGTCATGGTGCCACCTACGCTAGCGATAGCAGCAAACCTATTACTTTGGCAAGCTAACATGTGGCTCATAAAACCACCATTACTAAAACCACACGAGTAGACGCGATTTGTGTTAATTGCATAATTGGCTTGCATCGTATCTAATAAAGCTAATAAAAAGCCATAATCGTTTACCCCACTAGCTCCAATGTCTGAATTCCACCTTTGCAAAGAACCAGTTCCATTTGGATAGACTGCTATAAAATTATTGGCTTCTGCAATCGCATTAAAGTTACTGAAATCCATAATGCCAGAAGCAGTTTGAGTGAAGCCATGTAACACAAATACTAAAGGTAATGGGTTATTAGCATTGTAACTAGTTGGTGTGTATACAACATAAGTGCGGCTCAGAGTTTCGAATAGAAAGTTTTTTGTCACTTGCGAAAAACTTGCTGTTGTGATACATGTTAAAAGGAGTAAGATGTGAATTTTTTTCATCTTATAAATGTAGCACAGATTTAGTTTTTTCAGCTACATTCCTCAAATTATATTTATTACCACTTCAACAGCCTATTCCTATTAAGATTTAGTCACAAATTCAATCACAAAATCTTGATTAAAAAAAATCCCTTCCGTTTCATAGAAGGGATTTTAGATAAGCATACAATTTTGATATTACCAAACTTTAGCACGTTGTGCCTCTGGCTTGTACATTTTGTTACCTTCTTTAACATTAAATGCTTTGTAAAAAGGTGTGAAATTACTTAAAGGTCCATTACAGCGATGAACTCCTGGTGAGTGAGGATCCGTCACCAAACGGTTTTCAGCTTCTTCATCGCGGATATTAGAACGCCAAACTTGAGCCCAACTCATGAAGAAACGTTGGTCAGCGGTAAAGCCATCTATTTTAGCATTTGCTATGCCTTGCTTCGTTTTCTTAAATGCATCGTAAGCAATGGTTACACCACCTAAGTCGGCTAGATTCTCTCCTAAAGTTAGTGCGCCATTTACATGTTTATTATCTAAAATAGTATAGGCATCATACTGCTCTTTTACCATTTTAGTTTTTTCTTCAAAACGTTTTTTATCATCTTCTGTCCACCAATTTTTTAAATTTCCATCCGCGGCATATTCGCATCCCTGATCATCAAAACCATGTGTCATTTCATGTCCAATAACACCCCCAATCGCTCCATAAATGACTGCATCATCTGCATTCTTTTCAAAGAAAGGATATTGTAAAATACCTGCTGGGAATACAATTTCATTATAGGCCGGATTATAATAAGCATTTACAGTTGGTGGCGTCATACCCCACTCTGTTTTATCAACTGGTTTATACAATTTGCTCAGCATATAATTGTAATCAAAGTTGTTGGAGGCCATTATATTTTCAACGTAAGAATTGCGTGTTATTTGCAAGCCTGTATAATCTCTCCATTTATCAGGATATCCTATTTTCTTAATGAATGCGTATAATTTTTCTTTCGCTTTTACTTTCGTTTCTGCACTCATCCAGTCTAAATTATTGATGCGATTTTCGTAAGCGACTTGTAAATTATTTACCAAATCAAGCATGCGTTTTTTTGCGGCAGCCGTAAAATATTTATCTGTGTACATCTTGCCTAATTGATCACCAACTGCTCCGTCCACGACTTGCAATACTCGTTTCCAACGAGGTTTTTGCTCTTGTTGTCCGCGCATTACTTTACCATAAAAATTAAAATGTTCTTGATCAAAAGCATTACTTAGGTAAGGTGATGCGTTTGAAATCAAATGCCATTTTAAATACGATTTCCAATCATCTATTGAAACCTTATTTATCATATCTGCTAATGCAACAAAAAAATCAGGTGTACCTACCAATATACTATCTTGTGCTTTGACTTTCATTTGACTTAATAACTCAACCCAGTTCAATCCTGGTGTTTTGTTACTCAATTCCTTCACCGAAAATTTATTGTAAGTTTTGTAAGGGTCACGCATACTTACCCGATCCATACTTGCTCTTGCCATTGCGGTTTCAATTTTCATAATAGCTTCTGCATGAGAAAAGGCTGCACGTCCATTTTCACCACTTAAAGTAAGCATACTTGCAATATGGGGCACATATTTTTCTCGAATATTCTTTTGCCGTTCATCGTCTTTTAAATAATAATCTCTATCAGGCAAGCCTAAACCTCCTTGAAAAAGATTACACATGTTTTTTGTAACATTCTTATCATCAGGCCCAACATAAAAACCAAATAAAGGATTGAGTTGCATATTATTTTCACGTACAATTTCTTGCAATAGACTTTTGGTATCAGTAATGGCTTCAATTTTATCTAATTGAGATTGTATAGCACCTATACCTGCTTTTTCTATTGCAGCGGTATTCATACCAGAAGCATATAAGTCGCCCACCATTTGTGCAGGAGTACCCTTAGCAGCATCTTTTTTGGCTGCAGCTTGCTCTAAAATTCCTTTTAGTGCATTTTTATTAAAGTCTTCAAGTAGATTAAAACTTCCCCATCTTGTTTCAGATGCAGGAATTGGCGTTTTTTTCAACCAAGCTCCATTTGCCCAAGCGTAAAAATCGTCTGCTGGATTGACTGTTTGATCAATATTTGCAGGGTCAAGGAATTTTTTACCTTTAGGTAGCGATGAAAATTCAGTAACTGCAGTAAATGCAGTAATGCCTAGCGCTGCTAGGGAAGCAACAAAGAAAATACGTTTTACCATAAAAAATTTTTTGCGAAATTAAGTGAAACTAACCATGGTTCTCGTAAAAATGATAAAGCGGCAAAAAAATGCGTTAAATGGTTATTTTTCTACATTCGCGGCATACAGAAACTTACACTATTTGTGCTAATGACAATTGTTGACAGACTTATCTATGGACAAAATAGACAAGGTGATACGCC
Organism: Chitinophagaceae bacterium; assembly: GCA_044234005.1. Classification (GTDB taxonomy): domain Bacteria; phylum Bacteroidota; class Bacteroidia; order Chitinophagales; family Chitinophagaceae; genus OLB11. Next base: position 5,975 of record JBIIJE010000044.1, read on the forward strand.
TGAAAAGAAAAATAAGCAAGCAATGGTTTTTCTAGTATTCGGCACCGTATTGGATAACAGCACTCGGTTTGCTGGTATCCAGTTTGAATCATTTTTTTCTTCATACTATGGGTGTTACTGGAGGCTTGGGGTTCAGCGCTTGGGGTTATCAAATTTTGCCTAAATGGCCATTATTATTTCAGATCAAACCATAAAGGATGGGCATTTGGATGGTTTTTTACCCTCGCTACAGGAGTTTTTAGATTTAACTTTCTCAACCAATCTAGCCTTGGCATAAATAAAGCACATGTTTTTTGCCTAAAGCCCATAGTTGGCTTAGATTTATAGGTAACACACAGTTGGGCTATTGGGAAAAGGCAAAATAGATTTTGTATTCAATTAGGATTCAAGAGTGCTCTTACACGGCGCAACATTCAATTATTGTGTAACTCAGCCCCAGCAACACATAGACTCAGGTGATAGAGCGGCTTGCACTTGGTGGACTTTTTGTTGCGGCTGAATTTCAGTTTAAACTTTCCAAACGAAGCCATTTAAGTTGTTTGTTTCAGTAGGATTAAGTGTTAAATTTCATCTATTTTATAAAATCGCTTTTTTAAAAAGCTCATTTCAACTATTTTTGGTGCTTTCATGAGCGATTCGCAACAAATTATTTCCACCAAAGTTAGCAAAGGTAAAGCCACCTATGTGTATTCAATTATTGGAGTAGCCTTGGTATTATTTTTGTTAGGCTCATTGGGATGGTTAGTTATCAATGCTGGACAGCTTTCGAAAACATTTAAGGAGAATATCGAAATATCTATCATATTGAACGACAATACCCGAGATGAGTTAGCTACAAAATTGAAAGATGTGATTGACAAACAAGCCTTTACTAAATCGTCGCAATTTATAACCAAAGAGAAAGCTGCCGAACAGTTTAAAAAAGATTTTGGAGAAGATTTTTTACAAGTTCTTGACTACAATCCGCTTTATACTTCCATCAATTTTCATTTACATGCAGATTACATGAACACAGATAGTCTGATTAAAATTGAAAAGAAAATTAAGGAAAGTAATATTGTACGTGAGGTATTTTACCAAAAGAATTTGGTTGATATTATGAATAGTAATGTAAAGAGAATTGGCATTGTTATCTTAATCATTTCATTGTTCTTAATTTTTTCAGTAATTATTTTAATTGATAATACCATTCGTCTTGCCATGTATAGCAATCGTTTTTTAATTAAAACGATGCAAATGGTAGGTGCTACGCGTTGGTTTATTGCCAAGCCGTTCAATATCCGAAGTGTTATTAATGGTATTGTAAGTGCTTTAATTGCCATTGTTGGTATTTTGGCGCTGAAATTATTTGCTGAAAGCATTTTGCCAGAACTTAAGTTACTTTCGAGTCTCAAATGGATGGCTATTTTATGTGGCAGTATTTTAGCTTTGGGGATAGTTATATCTTTGTTTAGTACCCATCGTTCGGTAATCAAGTATTTACGAACTACCTTAGATGATCTTTATTAAATTTAATTCAATTTTTATGTCAATAAATTCAACATCACCTTCAGAACAAAAATTTACCAAAAGTGGTCAAGCTTTTCTATTCGGTAGAGACAATTACATAATTATGCTTACTGGTTTGGCAGTAATCATTTTAGGTTTTGTGCTCATGTCGGGTGGTAAGAGTGCAGATCCGAATGTGTTTCGTGAAGATGAAATTTATAGTTTTCGACGCATCACATTAGCTCCGTTTCTAGTAATCCTAGGTTTGGTGATAGAAGGTTATGCAATAATGAAAAAGCCGAAAGGCAATTAGCCAATTTGAGAATGAGGGTTTGGAATCCGCAATTTAATATTTATCCAATACTATCGGATTTAGAATTTAACATGAATGAATGACAACTTTACAAGCCATACTGATTGCTATTATTGAAGGTATTACTGAGTTTTTGCCTATATCGTCAACAGCGCATATGGTAATTACAAGCGCTGTCATGAAAATCGAGGGAGATGATTTTACAAAGTATTTTGAAATTTGTATACAATTTGGCGCTATTCTTTCTGTTGTCTTTTTATACTTTAAGAAATTTATCAATTTCAAAAATCCTTTGTTTTATGTAAAATTAGGGGTTGCTATTATTCCATCATTAGTACTTGGTTTTTTATTAAACGATTTTATTGATGAAAGTCTGGAGCGTCCTTTGTTTATAGCCATCGTTATGATATTGGGAGGGGTTCTGTTATTGTTTGTTGATACATGGTTTAAGAAGCCGACTGTTATGCAGGAACAAGATATTGATATGAAGTTATCATTGAAGGTAGGCTTATTTCAATGTTTAGCCATTATTTTTCCAGGTTTAAGTAGAAGTGCGGCTACCATTATTGGCGGCATGAGTCAGAAGATTTCTCGCGAAGCAGCGGCAGAATTTTCATTTTTTTTGGCTGTTCCAACTATGTTTGCAGCCACCGCTTACAAGACTTTAAAGTTTGTAAAAACGAATGGCATGTTCGATTCATCACAATTAATTACTTTATTAATAGGCAATGCAGTTGCCTTCATAGTAGCCATGCTTGCCATTAAGTTTTTTATTGGGTTCTTGAAAGCGAAAGGTTTTAGGTGGTTTGGCTATTACCGCATTGCATTAGGCATAGCTGTGCTTGCTTTGATAGGCTTGGGTATCATTGATAAATAGTTTTTCATGTTTCCACCATCTTCTGTTTCATATTATTGCATTACATCGAATAGTATTGGAAATAGTACAATCATTTCGAATCAAATTAATATTTCTTTCAGTATGCAAGGCATAAGACCAAATCAGGAGTATGAGATTTCAATCGGCAATATGCAAGGATAAAAGATGAAAGTGATAAAAATATTACGAGTAGTCATTACTTTATCGTTCAGGATCTTAATGATTTGTAGCCTCGATTCGATTTCGTGTCCATTTAAACCCAGATTCGAAATTTTTAAAAAATGCATAGGCAAAATAGCCGTAATCTATCAAGTGTCAAAAAACCTTGCCCGTTTCTGAATAACTTATTCGTGATTTGAATCAAAATCGAAAATGCAGTTTATACATTTGCTAGCAAGCATCATGCAGTATAAATTTATCACGATTGAGGGCAATATTGGCGCGGGTAAAACCACCTTAGCGAATATGTTGCAGAAGCATTTAGACGCTAAGCTTATTCTTGAACAATTCGCGGATAACCCTTTTTTGCCCAAATTCTACCAAGATGCCGAGAAATATTCTTTCCCCTTAGAACTTTCTTTTTTAGCAGATCGTTACAAGCAATTAAAAAACTTACTCAACACACGTGATTTATTTTCACAATATTTAGTCTCCGATTATTTATTCATCAAGAGTAAATTATTCGCCCAAGTTAATTTGCCCGAGGACGAATACCATTTGTACGAAACCTTGTTTGACATTATTTATCCGAACTTGCCAGAGCCTGATTTGCTCATTTATTTGCATGCTCCTTTGCACAAATTAAAAGAGAACATAAAAATAAGAAATCGCGAATATGAGCAAAATATGAACGACGAGTATCTTATTCATTTGCAAGAATCTTACTTGAACTTAATAAAGTCGGGGAAGTTTAGAACACTCATAATTAATACAACAGAAACTGACTTTTTACATAATCCAGCTCATTTCCAACAATTACTTCAATACCTAGCGTGCGATTATGAACTAGGCTCACATTATATCAGTTTTGACCAAGAACCGCATTTTTTAAGCAAATAATGGTAACAAAGTGGCTTTTTTGACTACTTTTGCTCACTTTTTTTACTAAAATCAAATAAAACAACAATTATGGCAAATCAAAACATTATTGATTTATTAGGCAAGGACGCAGCTTATTATTTGGAACATAGATCAAACACGATTTCAAAAGACAGTTTATTTACACCTTCTAAAAAAACGGTAGATGAGGTATGGGCTGGGAGTAATCGCAATATTCAAACTTTAAAAAGTATACAAACCTTGTTGGGTAACGGTCGTTTGAAAAATACAGGCTATGTTTCTATACTTCCTGTTGATCAAGGCATTGAACATAGTGCAGGTGCTTCTTTTGCACCAAATCCTATTTATTTCGATCCTGAAAATATTGTAAAACTCGCGGTTGAAGGAGGATGTAATGCCGTGGCTTCAACTTATGGGGTTTTAGGTGCTGTAGCCAGAAAATATGCCCACAAAATTCCTTTCATTGTTAAAATTAATCACAACGAATTCTTGAAATATCCAAACGGGTTCGATCAAATTATGTTTGGCTCTATTCGTGACGCTTGGAATATGGGCGCTACAGCGGTAGGTGCTACCATCTATTTTGGAAGTGATGAAAGTACACGCCAAATTCAAGAAGTAGCCAAAGCATTTGAATATGCGCATGAATTAGGTATGGCGACTGTATTGTGGTGCTATTTGCGTAATAGTGGTTTTAAAACGGCAGAAATGGACTATCATACAGCTGCTGATTTGACAGGCCAAGCTAATCATTTGGGCGTAACTATACAAGCTGATATTATTAAACAAAAATTACCTAGTAATAATGGAGGTTACAATGCTTTGAAATTTGGCAAAACACATAAAAGTGTATATGAAAAATTAACAACTGATCATCCCATTGATTTAACTCGTTACCAAGTTGCCAATTGCTACATGGGTCGAGTAGGATTAATTAATAGCGGTGGTGAAAGCAAAGGTGCTACTGATATGGCAGAGGCAGTTATGACAGCGGTTGTAAACAAACGCGCAGGTGGTATGGGCTTAATTAGCGGTCGTAAAGCATTTCAAAAACCAATGAAAGAAGGTGTTGAATTGTTAAATACCATTCAAGATGTGTATTTAGATAAGAGCATCACACTGGCATAAAATTCTGAAATAAACGTATTCTTAAAACTGGTGCACTAACATGTGCCAGTTTTTTTTATGTACTAAAAAATATGTGTGAAAATAGATGCTTCTGTTAAATTACACGAACATCACATTCATCTGAAACTCTAAACCTAAACAAAGTATTGCGTTATTTTTTTACCATATGGTTGTTGGAATAGTATCAAATTACAGTCTTCGAGTTCGCTTAAAATGCTGGAAAATCAAACTACTGATTTCATTTTTGCAGTACCCATTATTTCTTGACTAGTGATGCCTTTTCATTTGGTAGCCAGGGCCATAATTACTGCAAGATGTTTATGATGGTTTATAAAAAGGGCCTTCTATAAATTATCAAATTCCCCAAACAGCAAAGCGTTTATTCTTTCTCATGAATTCGGTCAATAACAGTAATGATTGCCTTTTGAATTTTCGACTTAAGTGGTAAAAAATAATACTTATAGCGAAATCATGATTTTTAATTTCATGCCCGATATCAACTTATTTGTAATGCGCTTTCGTATTTTTTGCAGAGGTGCTCTACTTAATATTGAAACAATCAGACATTGTGACGGATCATCGCTCAATAGTAATAGTTTTTTGAACTCTCTTCTCATTTACATTCCCAGCAATACGCCATTGTGATGAAGCGATTTCTAATTTGCAAGGAGCATCGGTATAAGATTTGGTATCAGCTATTAAACCCATCCATTTTTTTACATCCTTTGATTTTCGCTTAGCCTTTCTTAAACTATTTTCTAAAGCGTTTTTAATGCTTTTTTGGTTCACCGTTTTAAATTGTAAACTATTGCTGCCTAAAGAAACAAATCGGTTATCTTTTCCAGCTAAGTTGAACCACTGTGTCGTATAAATTCCCAAATCGCTAAGTTCTATTTTTTCGTTTTCAGCTTCGAGAACCAAGCGAGTTCTTATTCGTTGTTTGACTTTTATATCACTTACGTCATTAACTTGTACAAACATTTCTAGTATCTCGCCACTGCTATATTTGAAGCTTGCTTCATTTTCAGTTTCACTCAATTTATTCGCTGATAAATGATTGAAAATAATATTACATTCTTTAAAAACTACATTTAGTCCGCTAATCGTTGAAACAACATTTGATTCATCAGCTAACTTTTTAGATGAATTTGCGCTATCAACTTGCGTCATCATTTTAGCAATATTACTTTCCGAGCTAGCTCGCTTATTTGTTGGCGAAATATCGTCAGTTTTATTTTGCAAATACAATGAGTCGGTTTCTGTCACAATTTCGTTAGGATCACCTAGCGTAATTCCTATATTGCTCTTGGGCCCATCGCTACAAGCAATGAATGTTAGCAAAGTTGTAAAAATCAATATATGATGTTTCATGAATTTTAAATTTTATTTGCAATGCCTTGGTTGATAAAAAACTTCATTACTGAATTTTTATTTCATACATCAAAGGCCACATTTTGCCAGTTAGTAAAAATACATCTCTTGTTTGATCATACGCTATACCATTCATTTCTAAGGCAGACGGATATTGACTTTTTACCTCATTTGTAATATTAGTTGCATCTAATTTACCTAATACCTTTCCATTTGCAGCATCTATTTTCATGATATTATTGGTCATATAAACATTGGCATAAATATTTCCATTTACATACTCAAGTTCATTTAAATAATTTACCCCGCCATATTCATTGGTTACTTGTATAGTTTTGCTCACACTAAAATTTTCTGGATTTATAAATGTCAATTTATCTGTGCCATCACTCATAATTAAGCTTGTGCCATCTGTTGTCATACCCCAACCTTCGTTTGTTGGAATTGTAAATTCACTTAATTTTTTAAATGTAGTAGCATCATATACAAAACCCTTGCGCGCTTGATAAGTTAGTTGATAAAGTTTGCTATTGAGTATAACGATGCCTTCACCAAATAATTTTGTATCAATTTCCAATTTCTGATTCAGTTTGCCTTTTACCGTATCTAAAATACCAATCACAGATTTTGTTTGTGGCATGTCTAATGGAGATCCTGTTGATTCAATAATTTTGCCATTGTGAATAAGCAAGCCTTCAATGAAAGCATTTTGATCGTGTGCAGTTTTTTTGAGTATGTTGTAGGATAAATTAGGTGTATAAGTTATATCATTTCCCGTGGTGCCAGCTTCTTGATTTGTATTTTCTTCTGTACAAGCTATTTGTGTAAAACAAAGACTAATTATGATACAAAGGGAAATCTTAAAGGTTCTAAATTTCATATAATCACAAATATATTTGGATTGTGATAATTTTAAGAACCTAATCTGATTCAATTCCATTTTTTAACAACTAATCCAACTATATTTGTCCGAATATTTTTAATATGTGGGAAACGATAAAGCATACCATACTAAGTCCTGAATGGTATATCCAAATGGGCGGACTGTATTTATTGTTATTGGTAATTTTTGCAGAAACAGGTTTATTCGTTGGATTTTTTTTACCTGGTGATTCACTTTTATTTGTTGCCGGCATTTATGCAGAAGAATTAGCACATGAATTTTTCAACGTACACTTTAGCATCGTTATGCTTGTGATAGCACTGGCAGGGATTTTAGGAAATTTAGTAGGTTATTGGTTTGGTAAAAAGTCAGGACCTTTTCTATACTCAAGGAATGATACTTTTTTCTTCAAGAAAAGACATTTAAAATCAGCTCAAGAATTTTACGAGAAGAATGGAGCTTTTACAATTGTAGCGGCTCGGTTTGTGCCTATTGTAAGAACATTTGTTCCGATTGTGGCAGGCATTGTAACAATGGATTATCGAAAATTTACAGTATATAATATTGTAGGTTCTGTGGCATGGGTTTTTTCAATGATGCTAGCGGGATATTTTTTAAGCCGTCAATTTCCTTGGATAAAAGATAGGTTAGAAATTATCGTAATCGGAATTATATTAATTACCACCTTGCCTGTTATTTTTAAATTTATATTGGGTAATAAGAAAGGAGAAGTAAGCGAGTAAAATTTACATACAATATATTACTTAATTAACGATTGAAGTTTATCTGCAATTTTTCTGTCATTACTTAAACGAGGCACTTTGTTTTGACCGCCTAATTTTCCTTCACTTTTCATATAATCGATAAAAGCATTTTTTGGGAGGCTTTTTATACGCAATGTTGAAAGTATATTGCCCGAAATTAAATCATGGTAATACGTATTTTTCATGCATAAAGCTTTGTCAACTTCATTCGCGAAATTCTGCAACTCTGTTGGTTCATTTTCAAATTCAATAAACCACTCGTGGTAGCTCATTTCATTGTTATGCGCGATATATGGAGCTACCGTAAATTCAACAATTGATACATTATGTTGTTGTGCGGTCGTCATTAAAGCATACTCTACCTCCTCCGCTATTACATGTTCGCCAAAAGCAGAAATAAAATGTTTTATTCTTCCTGTAACTATAATTCGGAAAGGTTGAAGTGAAACAAATTTGATGGTGTCGCCAATATTATATGCCCATAATCCCGCATTACTACTAACAATTAAAGCATAGTTGACATGCAACTGCACTTGTGCAAGGTTCAGTCTGCTCGGTTTTTCGTTAAATATTTCATGGGCCGGTACAAACTCAAAAAACATACCTGCATTTGTATTGAGTAATAATCCGATTTCACGTTGAGTATCTTGAAAAGCAAAAAAACCTTCACTTGCTGGAAAAGTCTCAATACTAGGAATTATTCTTCCTATGGTATCAAATAATTTCTTCTTATAGGGTTCGAAATTGACACCCCCATGCACGATAAGCGAGAGGTTTGGAAAAAGAGTCGCGATTTTCTGTTGGCTTTTTTCGCTCAGTCTGTCAAAATACATCTGCATCCAAGGGGGTATGCCACTAATGAGACGCATATCCTCGTGAATCGTCTCCTCTACAATAGCATCTAATTTTTCTTCCCAATCATCTATGCAATTGGTGTTGTAGCTAGGTTTTCGATTAGTTGTTAAATAAGCTGGTACATGATGATTTACTATTCCACTCAATCTGCCAGTTAAAATGCCGTTTGTTTTACTCAATTCTGGAGAGCCAGATAAAAAAATCATTTTACCATCTGCAAATTTAGCATGGCCAGTTTCAGCAATATAGCAAAGGAGCGCATTTTTTGCAGCTTCGATGTGAGACGTGATGCTTTGCTTTGTGATGGGTATATACTTTGTGCCGCTTGTTGTACCACTTGTTTTCGCAAAATACAAAGGCTTACCACACCATAATACATTAGATTCTGCATTTTTTACACGTTCAATATATGGTTTCAATTCCTCGTAATCACGGATAGGAACTGCATCGATAAATTCTTTATGATAAGTAATTTGCTCGAAGTGATGGTCTTTACCAAAAACTGTGATTTGAGCTTTAGCTAGTAAATTTTGTAATATGTTTTGCTGATGGGTTATGGCTTGCAGACTCTCTTTATGAATTTTTTTCACTATGAAATTCGCATACGGAATAGCTAATCTGCTCTTGAAACCCATTGAAAACAATTAAATTTTGACAAATATATGAGACGCTTGCAAAACTATACAGTTATAATGCTAAACATCATTGGGTAGGGTTTTATTTATTTCGAGGATTTAACCTATTACCTCTGAGTAAGTTATAATTCATGGGAGACTGAATTTTATCAAGAATTTATAAGAAGTGGTTCGGTTCAACAACCAACTTGAAGAAATGATAGCAATTTGATTAGAATTAACGGAGAAGCTTTATTCAATAAAATGTTAATAAAAGCTTGCCGACAAGATAATTCCGACAACAGTTTGGTAGAGAACTAAATTTGCCTATCTTTGCACACCTAAAAAAAATAAGCCATGTTTGGAATTGTTGATATTGCAGGACAGCAATTTAAAGTTAAAAACGAAGACAAGATTTATGTAAATCGTTTGCAAGGAGAAGTTGGAGATGTATTAGATGCGAAAGTATTGATGACATCAAACGATGGAAGAATTGCTATGAACGGTTCTGCAAAAATTGAAATTGTAAATCATTTACAAGGTGATAAAGTAATTACATTTCATAAAAAAAGAAGAAAAGGTTACACGAAAAAAATTGGTCATCGTGCTGCTTTAACGCAAGTAAAAGTGACTTCATTAACGTAAATCATAATTAATATTAAAACCATTATTAAAAAAATTATATCATGGCACATAAGAAAGGTGAAGGTAGTGTAAAGAATGGCAGAGACTCGCACAGTAAGCGTTTGGGCGTAAAATTATTCGGAGGTCAATCTGCTATAACTGGCAATATCATTGTACGTCAACGTGGTACGGTGTATCATCCTGGTGATAATGTAGGTGTTGGAAAAGATTGGACTTTGTTTGCTTTAGCAGACGGAACAGTGACTTACAGAAAGTCAGGACCAAAAACTTTTGTTTCAGTTTTGTAGTTTGCAAATATTATTATATATATTTGTCGTCATAAAGTTCTTTATTAACTAACCCAAAATTCAAAACAAAATGGCAAAAGCAAAAAAAGCAGCACCAAAAGCAGCTCCTAAAAAAGCAGCAGCAAAAGCAGCTCCTAAAAAAGCAGCAGCAAAAAAAGCAGCTCCTAAAAAAGCAGCAGCAAAAAAAGCAGCTCCTAAAAAAGCAGCTCCTAAAAAAGCAGCTCCTAAAAAAGCAGCAGCAAAAAAAGCAGCTCCTAAGAAAGCGGCTCCAAAAGCAGCTTCTACGAAAAGATAGTGCTATTAAAAATTTTAACGTAGTAATTACGTCATCAAAAACCTCAGTTAATCTGAGGTTTTTTTGTATCTAGCTTCAACAGAATAGTATTAATACCAGGTTGAATTAAAAATTAGACCTAAGCAATATTTTAGAATTCTTATATAGTATTAACTGACTAGCAGCAAGGTTGGTGCGGAACAAAATATATTTTTTTAGGTTTATCCATAAAGTTACCTAATTACTTTTCCACTTTTGTCTTGCTGTCTCGTAAAGTGTGACGAGATGATAAACCCTAATGAAGCACTAGAATTACTAAATCGTCTCGTTAGTGCTAACGCGACCAACTAACACAATAGAATTTTACTTTGTAAAATCCTATTGCCTAATTTGTGTTTAATGTCGGTAAAGTCTTGCCTTTACTTTATTTTTGCAACAATGCTCAAGAGACTTGTATATTTATTTATTGTATTCTGTTTTACCTCTAGCTTACAAGCTCAAAATAAATATTTAACAGATAAGAAAATTGAGAAAAAAGGCAGCCAATTAAAAGACAATTTAAATGCTTGGAGTTTAGAAAAATGTGTACAATTTGCGCGTGAAAACAATTTACAAATAAGCGCTCAAAAACTAAATGAAAAGCTAGCACATTTGCAACTCATACAAAGTAAAGCATCTCGTTTTCCTAGCGTTAATGCAAACAGCAACCTTGCAGAAACATACGGAAGATCAATCGATCCTACATCAAATCAGTTTGTAACCAAAGGATTTTTATACAATACTTTGGGTGTTCAAACCAATACGCTTCTATTTGGTTGGTTTCAAAAGAAATATCAAATTCAGCAAAATCAGCTAGACCTAGAAAGCACTCAAGAAGCTTACGAGCAATTAAAAGATGATATTTCTTTGAATATAGCTACCGCGTATTTACGAGTGCTTATGATGCGTGAACAAGTAAAAATTAGCGAATCGCAATTAAGATTAGATCGTGAGCAGTTAAATCAAACAGAACAATTTGTGAACGCAGGCAAATTGCCAGAGCTAAATTTAGCCCAAATGTTTTCACAACTTGCTAATGATAGCGCCTTATGGGTAAACAATCAGACTGAAGAACAAATTGCAATGCTCCAATTGCGTGCGATTATGAATTTTGATTTTGAAGATGACTTTGATATTATGAGCCCTGATATTAACATGTTTGATATAAACTTATTAGATCAATATTCTACACCTGCAAACATTTTTTTAGTTGCAAAAAATAATCAGCATCGGGCCAAAATGAACCAACTTAAATTATTATCTGCTGAAAAAAATTATGCGATTGCGAAAGCCGCAAGTTATCCTCAGTTAAGTGTATTCAGTAATTTGAGTACAAACTTTTCCACCAATGTTTTTGATATTACGGGTCAAACTTATATTGGTGAAACCTTTTTAGGAAATGTAGTAGTCGCTGGAAATTCATATACTTTAACAAGACCTGAATATACATTTACAACTGCCACAAGACCTATTTTAAAACAATACGGCAATAATATACAAGCCAACGCTGGAATCGGCATCTCCTTTCCCATTTTAAATGGCTTTGTCAACAAAACCAATATTGAACGGGCACGTATTGGGATTCAAAGTCAGCAATTAACCACCGAAACTGACCAGCAAAAACTACAACAAGATATTTATACCGCCTACCAACAAGCTAAAGCCGCATCTAAAAAGTATGATGCTAGCTTCAAGGCTTATGAAGCAGCCAAGCGTGCTTTGGATTTTGCAAGTAAACGATATAACATAGGTTTAATGAACACTTTTGAATATACGTCTACTCAAAATAATTTTTTTACCACAAGTGCTAATCTATTGTCAGCAAAATATGATTATATTTTCAAATTAAAGATTATTGACTATTACATGGGCAATCCTATTAAACTTTAGACTTACATGAATAATAAAAAAACATATTGGATTATTGGAATTGCCCTTTTGCTGGTAGCAACACTCATTGTATTAAATAAACTAGGCATAGTTGGCAAAGAGTCTCTCGTTGAAGTAGCTGTTGAAACTGTTGGCAAACATGATATTATCGAGACTGTCACAGCTAGTGGAAAAATTTATCCAGTAGCAGAAGTCAAAATAAGTCCTGATGTATCAGGAGAACTTACTGAACTTTATATCGAAGAGGGCGATAGCGTTACCAAAGGACAGGTGCTTGCTAGCATCAATTCAACTATTTATAAATCGATGGTGAATAAAGCCAATGCCCAATTAAATCAAACCAAATCATCTGTGTCTAATGCAAATGCATTAAAAGCACAAGCGAAAGCGCAACTAGACCAAGCGTCTTCTACTTTTATGCGTAATCGACAATTATTTGCTGAAAAAGTAATTAGTGCTTCAGAGTTTGAAGCTGCGGAAAGCGCTTACAAAGCAGCGAAAGCTAATTTTAATGCAGCGATAGAAAGCATTAAAGGAAATCAGTTTGGTGTGCAAAGCGCCACCGCCAATGTAAATGAAGCTGTTCAAACTTTACAAAAGACCACAATTTATGCTCCAATGAGTGGAATTATCTCGGCCTTATATGTTAAAAAAGGTGAACGTGTAGTTGGCACTGCTCAAATGGCTGGCACCGAAATTATGCGGGTTGCCAATATGAGCAAGATGAAAGTAGATGTTGAGGTTGGAGAAAATGATATCACAAAAGTAAAATTAGGCGATTCTGCGAACATAG
>JBIIJE010000152.1:0-5588 GCA_044234005.1 Chitinophagaceae bacterium
ATTGATGGCATGACTGAGCAACAAAAATATTTAAGTACATTTAAGTTATTAGAAAGCTTAAAACCTAAATCTAAATTGGAAATATTAAATAATTGAATTAGTTGAAATAATACCGATTACAGTCTTCATGTAGTCCTCTTCTGCAAATCCTATTGAGATTCTGAAAAATTGTCAATTGTCTCATTTCATACAACAACATCATTTGATATACATAAATAGATTGAGAATTTAAAGACTTCAAAAAGCTGCTTTACTTCTCTCATCATCTCTAGTATAAATTTTATACCAATCTCAAGCAAGACTTGGGATTAATGCTTGCTTGACTTTAAAATTTTCTTTAAAAAAAACCCCTAACATTGTAATTAACGCACCACAAAAAGCCATAAACATATCTTTTTGAGCATCCCAAATATCAGCTTGCGTACCCAAATACGCTAACCCTTGTTCTGGAAAAAATACATCGGCTACGGCCCATCCAATCAGCTCATACAAGCAGCTAAATGACAATGTAATCTCTATTGGTAGAAGCCAAGAACCTCAATTTGGAAATTTCATTTTACTCATAAAAAAATCGCGCATAGGATAAGCTAACATAAAGCCAAAGCTAAAATGTACTATTCTATCATAATGATTTCTTTCGAAATGAAAAAAGTCTTTGAGCCAATATCCGAATGGATTCTCGGCTTAGGTATACATCGCCCCATAAATATGTAAGCTCAAGTATATAAAAATAAAAGTGTAAGTAACATCTGAGAATTTAAATCTTTGATGACTAAAAATTAAAACAGCTAAAAAAAATATAACTAGTGTATTCTCAATAATCCAATTTATTAAATCTGTTGTGCCAATCAAAGTAGAAATCCAGAAAATGATGAATAGTAATAAGTAGGTTTGCAGCATTCTATTATTTTGAATTGAATATCTTTCAGGTGAACTCGATGTCGAAAAATGCATGTAAGTGATTTACTGATTTTGCTGGCAAATTAACTAAATTATGTTTGTATTCGAACCTAGGATGAATACAATCCGCTTTGGTAAGAATAATCAATTATTTCTTAAACAATTCCTCTGAATGCGAACGGCAAACCTTTACCAAGTTAATTTGCCAATTTCAGCTTGTACGTTCTTGAATCTCTTCTGGCATTTGGCAATAATTGTGGATGCCTATTAGAGATATTCCTATTAGATTTTTAATTTCCATCACTTTATTTATTTTCGCACTATGCATAATTTTCCGATTTGGTTAGAAAGAACCGAGCTTTTGATAGGTGATGAATCTCTTCACATTTTAAGCAAATTGAACATTTTAATCGTTGGTGTAGGCGGTGTTGGAAGTTTCGCGGCTGAGTTTTTAGCACGTGTGGGTATTGGCAACATGACAATAGTTGATGGCGATAATGTTGATATTACCAATATCAATCGGCAACTACCCGCAGTTCATAGTACCATTGCGATTTCCAAGGTAGAGTTGATGAAAGAACGTATTCGAGATATTAACCCAAATATTCTATTAACCACCATTAATCAATTTTTAAATCCAGCTGAAACCAATCAAATTGTAAGCGCACAAAAGTATGATTATGTGTTAGATTGCATCGACTCTGTAACGCCAAAATTGCATTTGATTAAAGCTGCTAAAGAAAACAATTGTAAAATAATTAGTAGCATGGGTGCTGGAGGGAAAATAGACTCTATGAAAATTAAATATGCTGACATTTCTAAAACACATATGTGTCCATTTGCATACTATATAAGAAAAAGGCTGCGTAATGATGGCATTTATGGTGGAGTTATGACTGTTTTTTCTGAAGAAAAACCTATAGAAGAATCTATCAAAACAACTGATGGTACAAACTTTAAGAAATCGTTTTATGGCACAATTTCATATATCCCTGCCCTATTCGGATTACATATGGCATCTTGGGTAATTCGTGATGCGATTGATAAGTTTGAAGTAAATTCTGCTTGTACACCCAAGAAGATAAAGCCTAGGAATCAATCTTAGATTTTTACAATTGGTCTTAACTAAAAAGTGCCGATTCATGCTAAATACTAGTTTATATTTGCCTCATGCTAGATACAATTGAAAGCGCCATTGAGGATATTAAGCAAGGCAAATTAGTCATAGTAGTAGATGATGAAAATCGTGAAAATGAAGGTGACTTTGTAACTGCTGCCCGAAATGCTACGCCTGATATTATAAACTTCATGAGTAAATATGGACGTGGTTTGATTTGTGCGCCACTGGTTGAAGATAGATGTGAAGAGTTAGAACTCAACTTAATGGTCGTTGAGAATACTGAGCTTCATCAAACTCCATTTACGATATCGGTAGATTTAATTGGTGATGGTTGTACAACCGGAATCTCTTCTCACGACCGTTCTAAAACGATTCAAGCATTAATTAACCCAGGAACAAAACCAAACGATTTAGCTCGACCTGGACATATTTTTCCCTTAAAAGCTCGTCGTGAAGGTGTTTTGCGTAGAGCAGGTCATACTGAAGCAGCTATTGATTTATCGAAACTTGCTGGATTTGAACCTGCTGGTGTGATTGTTGAAATTATTGATGAGAATGGTGAAATGGCTCGATTGCCAAGGCTTATGGAAATCGCTAAGAAACATAATCTCAAAATAATTTCGATTGAAGATCTAATCGCTTATCGAATTAAATCGGAGAATTATGTTGAAGAACAAATTCGTGTAAACATGCCAACTGAATTTGGCGATTTCGAATTAGTTGCCTTTAAAGATTTAAAAACAAATGAGCTGCATCATGCCTTAATAAAGGGATCCTGGCAAAAAGACGAACCCGTTTTACTTCGTGTGCATAGTTCTTGTTTTACAGGAGATATTTTACATTCACTAAGATGCGATTGTGGGGAGCAATTACAACATGCCATGCAAATGGTACAAGAAGCTGGAAAAGGAATGGTATTATATATGAATCAAGAAGGAAGAGGCATAGGTTTGTTAAATAAGTTAAAAGCATACAAACTGCAAGAGCAAGGCAGAGATACCGTAGAAGCAAACTTAGAATTGGGTTTTGAAATGGATCAAAGAGATTATGGAGTTGGAGCTCAAATTTTGAGAAAACTAAATGTCTCAAAAATTAAATTGATTACAAATAATCCTAAAAAAAGAGTTGGATTAATGGGTTATGGCTTGGAAATAGTGGATGTTGTTTCTATAGAAATGAAGAGCAATCCTCACAACGAAAAATATTTACAGACTAAGCGTGACAAACTAGGTCATGAAATCATGAAGTAAATTAATCAGGTAATTTCACAAAAAAGATATTATTCGTATATGTTGCGCAACACACTTTTCTTATTGCTTTTTTTTGCCACCCATACTGCTTTTACACAGACTGGATCTTGGGTATGGATGAAAGGGAGTAATTTCACAAACCAATTGGGTCAATATGGAACACAAGGTGTTGCTTCTGCCTCAAATAGCCCTTGTAATCGTTATCAAAACGCATTTTGGCGAGATCTCGATGGAAATTTATGGATATTTGGTGGCCAATATAAAACAGGAGGCAATACCTTTTATTTGAATGATTTATGGAAGTACGATATCACCATCAACCAATGGACTTGGATGAAAGGTCCACAATTTACCTCAAACCCTAATGGTGATTATGGAATATTGGGAGTAAGCGCCTCAAGCAATTTACCATGTGCTAGAGGAAACGGTATACTATGTTGGACAGACAACTATGGCAAATTTTGGCTCTATGGCGGTGAAACAAGTGCGGGTGTTTTGGGAGATTTATGGCAATATAATCTATCCAATAATGAATGGACTTGGATAAATGGTTCACAAAGTCTTAATACGCCAGCCGTGTTTGGTACACAACAAGTAGCTAATTCAAGCAATACACCAGGTTCTCGAAAACAAACGCAGTCTTGTTGGGTTGACAACCTAAACAATTTGTGGTTTCATGGTGGTAACAAATTAAACAATCAAAACAAATTTTATGATGATTTGTGGAAATACAATATAACAAACAATCAATGGACCTGGATGAAAGGCACAATTGGGCAAAATTTTGCTGGAACCTACGGTGTAAAAGGCGTGGAAGCGGCGAATAATTTACCACCAGGTAGATGGGCATATTCGAAGTGGAAAGATAAATTTGGCAATCTATATAATTTTGGAGGATTAACTAGCCTTGGCATTGGAACAGTTCGACTGAATGATGTTTGGAAATATAATGGATTTACCAATAATTGGACATGGATAAGTGGTAGCAATTCTCCAGACCACCCTGGTACTTATGGTCCCTATTGTGTGGCAGATTCTTTTAAGTATCCTCCATCAAGATACGAAAATCAAAGTGCGCAACCTTTCAATTGCACCGATATTTTTTGGACATTTGGCGGAAGAAATACAGCCGGTTCTTTTTATAATGACTTATGGTTATTTAATACAATCAACTCAAAGTGGTCATTAATCAGTGGTAATACCACACCTAATAGCAATGGTAATTATGGCATTCAAGGTATTTCTAGTCCAAGCAATATGATATCAGCAAGAGCTGGATGCTCAATGTGGAATGATAATGAAAATAATATCTGGGTATTTGGCGGACAAAATATGAGTGGTGATTTTTTAAGCGATTTATGGAAATACACGCCTGATACGAGTTGCTTTCAAACCGCACTTTCTTCAACGCTAAATTTACAAGCACCATTGGTAAATTCTATTTGTCAAAATGACACCGTGCCCATGGGGATACCCATTTTTACAAATGTCACTTGGTTTCCAAATGCAGGTGTAACAACAAATTCTGACACTACGATTTTAAACTTCTCACCAAGTGCTACCACTACATATACCGTAATTGGTAACAATTCTATTTTATGCCAAGGAACAGACACAATTTCATTTACAATCAATGTAACGCCTAATTCGCAACCGAATATTGCCGCACCGACTGACACGAACCTTTGTCTTGGAGAATCTACAAGTATAGCGTTGGATCCAAATTTAAACGTGTCGTATTTTCCTACGCAAAATGTCGTACCGAATAGCGACACATCGCTACTTAACTTTACACCAAATATCACCACAAATTACACCCTAATAGCATCATACGGCACTTGTTCAGTGATTGACACCTTAGATTTTACCATACAAGTCAATACAAGCCCAATCATTAATTTAGTAGCCCCCAACCCTTTAAACCTATGTGAAGGGAGTTCTACGACAATGTTTTTAAATCCCAATTACAATATTAGCATTTCGCCTCTGACAAATGTCGCAACTAATGCCGACACTTCGCAACTAGTTTTTAGCCCTTTGTCGTCGACTACTTATACAATTGTCGCAACCACAAGCGGCTTTTGTGCCGATACAAGCGACATTAGCTTTACGATTCAAGTAGACACGCCAGTAAAAATTAATCTACCTACATTTCCTAACCTAAATATTTGCCAAGGAGAAGAAGCCATTTTTAATTTACCAAGCGGTTTAAAAATCGTTAGCATTTTCCCGACAAACAACGCAGCTTTAATTAATAGTAACCAATCTATACTTTTTAATCCGAGCATCAGTACGAATTATATTTTAATTGTTGATAG
>JBIIJE010000045.1:0-19163 GCA_044234005.1 Chitinophagaceae bacterium
AAATAGCTTGTTCTGCAATGGGAATAGCAACTTATTAGAAAATCAAGAACAGCAAATACATTCACGCAATATTCCTCATTCATAATGCATGTTTTTCGTAATAACTAAAACTGACATTTTGCTGCTTTTACCCTACAACCGCTTATCATTTTTTATAAGCTGGTTGCTTGTGATTATATTTGGAGTTTACAAAATATTTTTATGTCAATTATAACATTGAATAATTATGCAGAGGGGAATTGGGTAACACCGACTGCAAATACCGAATTACTTTATAACGCAATCACAGGTGATCCAATTTATCAAGCAAGTTCTGTTGGGCTAGATTTTGATAGTATGATGCAATATGCGCGTAAAGTAGGAAATCCCAATCTTCGAAAAATGACTTTTCAACAACGTGGACTCATGTTGAAATCACTTGCCATGCACTTAATGGAGCGAAAAGAAGAATTTTATAAGGTAAGCGCCTTAACTGGTGCTACACGTATTGATTCATGGGTGGACATCGAAGGTGGCATTGGTAATTTGTTTACTTATGCAAGTTTGCGTAGGCAGTTTGCTGATGAGTCTTTTTATGTGGAAGGCTCTGTTGCAAAGTTGTCTAAACGCAATACATTCATTGGGCATCATGTATTAGTTCCTTTGCATGGTGTAGCAATTCATATCAATGCATTTAATTTCCCGGTTTGGGGTATGTTAGAGAAGATCGCAGTTAACTTGTTGGCAGGTGTTCCAGCTATTGTTAAGCCAGCAACTATTACTTCCTATTTAACTGAAGCTGTATTTAAAGAAATTATTGCTTCAAACATTCTACCTCAGGGGGCTTTGCAGCTAATCTGCGGTAGTGCAAGAGGTATTTTAGATCATGTAAAGAACCAGGATATTGTAACATTTACGGGAAGTGCACATACGGGTAAGATGTTAAAATCTCATCCTCGTTTATTAGATGAAGCTGTTCCATTTACAATGGAAGCGGATTCACTGAATTGTTGTGTTTTAGGCAATGATGTAACTCCAGAAATGCCTGAGTTTGACATCTTCATTAAAGAAGTGGTTCGGGAGATTACAACCAAGGCTGGACAAAAATGTACAGCAATTCGAAGAATTATTGTGCCTCAAAAATTGCTTGAAAATGTGCAAATTGCTTTAGGTAAAAGATTGAAAACTACTACCATAGGCGATCCTGCTGTAGAAGGGGTTAGGATGGGGCCTTTGGCTGGAATTGCGCAGCGTAATGATGTTTTAGAAGGCGTTACAAAATTAAATGAGCAACATGAAATCGTAATCGGTGATTTACATCATTTTGAAGTTCAGGGTGCAGATAAAGTTAAAGGTGCTTTTATGCCACCTATCGTTTTCTATAATGATAAACCTTTTGAAAAGCTAGCTTGTCATAACATTGAAGCTTTTGGCCCTGTTTCTACATTAATGACCTATGACCATATTGATGAAGCTATTGAATTGGCACGTTTAGGTAAAGGTTCTTTAGTTTCAAGTGTAATAACCGCGAGCTCACAAATTGCGAAAGAGTATGTACTAGGGGCCTCTACCTTACATGGAAGAATTTTAATTCTAAATGAAGAGTGCGCGAAGGAAAGCACAGGTCATGGTTCTCCAATGCCGATGTTGGTTCATGGAGGGCCAGGCCGCGCAGGTGGTGGAGAAGAAATGGGAGGTTTGCGAGGTGTTATGCATTATATGCAGCGCACAGCGATTCAGGGTAGTCCTACTATGTTAACTGCAGTTACTAATCAGTATCAACAAGGTGCAAAAGGTAATTTAGATGCGGTTCATCCTTTTAAAAAGTTCTTTAATGAGCTTCAAGTTGGCGACCAATTGTTAACGGACAAACGTATCATCACTAGCGAGGATATCGATAAATTTGCGGATTTGAGTGGCGACCACTTTTATGCACATATGAAAGCGACAAATTTTGATGGTACAATGTTTACGCATCAGGTAGCCCATGGGTATTTTATTATGAGTGCCGCTGCAGGCTTATTTGTCGATAGTTATGATATTAATCCTGTACTATTAAATTATGGTATCGATGAATTGCGTTTTACAAAGCCCGTCTATCCTGACACTTCGATTCAGGTGCGTTTTACTTGCAAGGAGAAAATCTTACAAGAGAAGCGAGCTGATGATACTTTCGAGAAGGGGATTGTAAAGTGGATGGTTGAGATTCTAGATGAAACTGATGAGCCTTTAGTTGGAATCGGTACTATTTTGACAATGGTGAAAAAAAATTAATGAAAAAACGATAATTATAGACAATTGTCGTACATTTGTTTGACAAAAGTCGTTTTTATGAAAAAGAAAACCAACAAAGCTTATCATCTTACTAATGAACCACCTGTAATAAGTGAACCTACCTTCGAATACTATACACCCAAGAAGCCTAGTATTCAAAAAGCGCCAGTGCAAGAGCTGCTTCTCAAGGATTTTCTCTATCAAGATTTTAGGTCAGTTGCCAACAAAGCTCCATTCTCGTTGGCTGAATGGGCTGATATGTTGCATATTTCCGAGCGAACGTTACAACGTTACGCAAAAGAAAATACTGCATTTAATGGCTTGCAAGTAGAGCTTATTTTACTCGCTGAAAAAATGCTAGAAATGGGAAATTCATTTTTGGGTAAAGAAGGCTTCAAAGAATGGATTCATATGCCAGCTTTTTCATTAGGCAATCAGCCCCCGAAAAGCCTATTTAATTCTTATGCGGGTATCCAGTCTGTGATTAATCTTATTGGAAGATTACAACACGGCATCTCTGCATGATTATCTATCGATTTTCAGATTCGGATTACAAAAATGACCTTTCGGGCGAAGGAGCTCGTTTATATGGTGGTCGCTGGAATAGTGTGGGTTCACCTATGCTTTATGCCACTGAACATATTTCGTTAGGGGTACTCGAAATAATGGTGAATAAACGTTTACTCACACCTATGCAAACTGACTTTTGTCTTATCGAAATGGAAATTCCAAGCGATTCCGTAAAAACCTTATCCAGTAGCTCATTAAAGTCGAATTGGTTTAATGATTGGGATTATACTCAATATATTGGCGATCATTTCCTTCTCGATCATAAAATATGGATATTGAGAGTGCCCTCGGCTGTGATTCATGAGGAATATAATTTTTTGATTAATCCGACCCACACCAAGTTTAATGAATTGAAGCTAAAACGTAGCAGACCCTATGGAATTGATAACAGATTGTGGGGTTAAAAAATCGATTGATTATACCGCTGTTAAAGTATAGATAGAATCACATCTTTTCAACAGGAAAATACACATTTTACCAAAGTAAAAAAATGATGTTGTGGATTTATTTTGAATTATCCACATATTATCCGAAGAAAAGTGGCAAATACAAACAGTCCTACCATATGAGGGCACTTAGCTGTATATTCACGCCCTAAAAATAGGATTACGTGCGTTTAAAGTCATTAGAAATAAAGGGATTCAAGAGTTTTGCTGATAAGACATTAATTAATTTAGATAACCAAATAACGGGTATTGTAGGTCCAAATGGTTGCGGTAAATCGAATATAGTAGATGCGATTCGTTGGGTGATAGGCGAACATAAAATAAAAACATTGCGTTCAGATAATTTGGAGGATTTGATATTCAATGGTTCCAAAACACGCAATAGTTCGGGTTTGGCTGAGGTTTCGCTCACATTTGAAAATACTAAAAATTTATTGCCTACCGAGTTTAACATAGTCACAATTTCTAGAAAGTTTTACAAAAATGGAGAAAGTGAGTATCGATTAAATGATGTCACTTGTCGTTTAAAAGATATCACCAATTTATTCATGGATACTGGAGTAACTAGCGATAGTTATTCAATTATTGAATTAGGTATGGTGGACGATATCATTAAAGATAAGGAGAATAGCCGAAGACGTATGTTGGAGCAGGCAGCTGGTATTTCGATATATAAAACCCGAAAAAAAGAAGCAAAGCTAAAATTAGATGCGACGGAAGCTGACTTAAATCGCATTGAAGATTTGCTATTTGAAATTGGCAATAATTTGAGAACTTTAGAGAGTCAAGCAAAAAAAGCGGAAAAATATCATACCATTAAAAATGAGTATAAAGAAGTTAGCATTGAATTTGTGAAAGCTTCATTAGAAGATTTTAATGGCACATATCAAACATTAACAACGCAACAGCAACAAGAAGTAGATGCAATTCTCTCTTTCGAATCATCTATAGCTGCTGAAGGTGCCGAACTTGAAGCCCAAAAGCTTGAACTAACAAAACGCGAGGAGCAATTACATATATTGCAGAAATCGTTTAATGAATTGGTGAGCGAATTACGAACGCTTGAAAATGATAAGAGTCTAGCAACTCAACGAATTGAACATTTGAACCAATTAGCTCAAAGTATTCAACGTGAAATGAGCGAAGCTGAAACGCAAACTCAAAACTTACGCAAAGCTACGGAGGATGCAGTGAAGAAGATAGCTACAGAAGAGGACACTCTTATAAAACTTAAAGAGAAATTAGAGGAGCTAAGAATTAATTTAGATGCAAAACGCTTGGTGTATGATACGCATAAATCTGATTTAGATAAATTGCGACAAGAACATCAACAATTGCAAGTAAAACAATTTGATGCTGAAAAATTAGTGGCGGTAGCAGAAAATAACATTAGCAATCAGCAAAGATCAATTCAGCAATTACATGATGAAAATACACAACGTGGTCAAGAAATTGAGAAGCAAAATATTCAGCGTAATGAATTAGAACAGAAGTTAGTTGCACAGAAAGAAGAACTTCAAGATGCCTTAAAGCGACAAGAGGAAGCTACGGCTAAGTTATTCTCATCGCAAGAGCAATTAGAGGTTTCACGAGTGAATTTATTTGAAGAAAATAGAAAATTGGATGCGAAACGCAACGAACACAGTTTGTTAAAATCTCTGGTCGATAATTTGGAAGGTTACCCCGATAGTATCAAATACTTAAGTAAACACGATACTTGGAACCATGGATCATTGCTGCTTTCTGAATTATGCAATGTGCCAGATAAGTATCGAGCAGCAATTGAAAATTATTTAGATAAGTACTTGAATTACTATGTAGTAGATACTCCTGCTCAAGCTTATGAAGCTATTCATTTGCTAAAAAGTAATAATAAAGGCAAGGCAGGTTTCTTTATTTTAAATGAGATTGAAGATGTCGAAAATAAAGTTATGAATATTGAGAATTCCATTGCGGCTTCAACTTTGGTTCAGTGCGATGCAAAGTTTCAACCTTTATTCGATTTTTTATTACAAGATGTCTTTATAAGCGAAGATTTTGAAACCATTTTACCTCATCACGTAACTTTATTAAACCAAGACGGTGCAAGCTTTAAAACAAAGTATAACATTGTTGGGGGGGCTTTAGGAGTGTTCGATGGAAATAAAATTGGTCGTATGCAGCGCTTAGAGAACTTGTCGCAAGAAATAATTGAACTTGTGGATATTACCAATTCTCTAAAGCAAGAAATCCAAGATACGCAAAATTTAATTGTTGGCTTCAATCAAGAGATTAAGAATAATCAAATTAATCAATTGAAGGAAGCGATTAATAGAAATGATAATTCAAGTATTCAAATTCAAAATAGAATTGAAAATTATCAACATCAAATAAGTCAAAGTGAAGAGAGAATTAGTGTTTTGCAAAAACAATTAGCTGAAACTCAAGCCTCTATAGCGGATACAGCGGCTTTGTATGGCGATATGAAACAGCAACTCTCATTTGCTTTTGATAATTTGAAGCAAAGTCAAGAGAAGTTTGCCTTAGCGGAAGCAGAATATAACAAAACTAACGAAGAGTATAATCAACATAATTTGATTATAACGAGGCAACAAAGTCGCATTAACGAAATTAATCAGGAGAAGGCAATTCGTGAAAATCAAATTGAAGATTTAGTAGTTCGTGTTTCGCAAAGTCAAATGAAACAACAAGAGACACAAGTCCAATTGGATGAGACAAATTTGCAACTCAAAACCATTGAAGACAAGCTATATGGTTCTTTACAGAAGAAAGAAACGAGTGAGAAGAGCTTGAACGAATATGATCAAGCATTTTATGTTTTTAGGAATGAGTTGACGGAGAAAGAATCGATATTAAATAAGAAAAGGCGTGAAAAAGAGCAAAGTGAGTCTCAATTAAATTCAATTAAAGATAAGCTTACCGAAATGAAGTTGCAATTAACTTCTATGAAAGAAAGATTACACTTGGAATTTAAGATTGATCTCGATGATGTGCTCAAAACTCCGCGCCAAGGTGAGCAGCCCATTGAAGAGTTAACAGGAGAAGTAGATAGGCTGAAAAAACGAATCGATAATTTAGGTGAGGTAAATCCAATGGCAGTAGAAGCTTATAAGGAAATGAAAGGTCGTCATGATTTCATTCAAGAGCAAAAAAGTGATTTAACCAATGCCAAAGACAGTTTATTGAAAACAATTGAAGAAGTAGAGCTAACAGCTAATCAAAAGTTTAAAGAAACGTTCGATAAGGTTAAAGAAAATTTTATTAATGTATTTCATGCTTTATTTACACAGGATGATCACGCTGATATGAAATTGACTGATCCGGATAATTTGGCCGAAACTGGTATCGAAATTTATGCACAACCAAAAGGTAAAAAGCCGAGTACTATTACCCAACTTTCTGGCGGCGAAAAAACCTTGACCTCTGCTGCCTTCCTATTTGCAATTTATTTAATTAAACCTGCACCTTTTTGTGTACTCGATGAAGTAGATGCACCTTTAGATGATGCAAATGTGGCCAAGTTTACTAAAATGATTCGCCAATTTTCCGATAATTCGCAGTTTATTATTGTAACGCACAACAAGCAAACGATGGCTAGTGTAGATGTTATTTACGGAGTAACTATGCAAGAAGCTGGAGTAAGTAAATTAGTGCCTGTTGATTTCAGAAGTCTAAATTAATGGAATTATGAATATTGAAGAAATACGCGAATTTGCACTCAACATGTTTGATGTAGAGGAGAGTTGTCCATTTGGACCGAACACTTTAGTATTTAAAACAAATCTTAAAATGTTTTTATTATTGCCATTAGATAAAGATCAGTTGAAATTTAATGTAAAGTGCAAACCTGAAATAGCAATTGCTTTACGCGAGAAGTATCCAACAGCAGTTTTGCCTGGCTATCATATGAGTAAAAAGCATTGGAATACAATTGTGGTGAACGGACAGATTTCACAAAAAGAAATGAAAGAGTTTATCGTCGAATCCTATCAATTAGTTGCAAGAAAAATGCGCTAAAGAGTTGATATTTTGTTTAAATTTGAAAGCTCATGAGAATTTATTATTTCCTGCTCCTTTTTATTTATGAGAGCGTAATTGCCCAAGAAACGCATTTGCATAATCTTAGACAATTAACTTTCGGTGGTGATAATGCAGAAGCATATTTTAGTCCGAATAGTAAAAAGCTTTCTTTTCAAAGTAACAATAAAAAATGGGGATTAGAATGTGATCAGATTTTTGACTTAAATATTCGAAAGGCAATTGCTGATAGTACTTATAAGCCGACTCTAATAAGCACAGGTTTGGGTCGTACAACCTGCAGTTATTATATGCCTAATGGTAAGGATATTTTATATGCTTCAACGCATAAAGGCTCGCATCAATGCCCAACTGTTATAACTGACGTTAAGGATTATTTATGGAATATATACGATGACTTTGATATTTTTATTGCTAGTAGAAAAGGTAAAATAAAAAAGCAATTAACGTCTTCTAAAGGTTACGACGCAGAGGCAACGGTTTCTCCTCAGGGGGATAAGATTGTATTTACAAGTATTCGAAGTGGTGATTTAGAGTTGTGGACTATGAATATCGATGGAACTAATCAGAGACAAATCACAAATTCGTTGGGTTATGATGGGGGCGCATTTTTCTCACCTGATGGTAAAAAGATAGTTTTCCGTGCATCAAGGCCCACTTCAACTGAGGAGGTTGAAAAGTATAAATCTTATTTAGCAAAGGGTTTAGTGGCTCCGACGGAGATGGAAATATTTACTTGTGATCTTGATGGTGGTAATTTACAGCAAATAACAAATTTAGGTAAAGCCAATTGGGCACCTTTTTTTCATCCTAGTGGTAAAAGAATAATTTTTTCGAGCAATCACCACAGTAAGAAAGGTTTCGACTTTCAACTATGGATAATCAATATTGATGGTACAGGATTGGAGCAAGTGACGTATAAAAACGCCTTTAATGCATTCCCAATGTTTTCTCCGAATGGTAAAAAATTAGTGTTCTCCTCCAATAGAAATAATAATGGCTCAAGAGATACAAATTTGTTTATTGCAGATTGGATAGATTGAGTATTTTTAATTCATAAAAGAAATCTCTCATGTGACTTGACATTTAAAAAATACACGTATGAAAAAAATTATTTTATTAGTCTCTATATGTTGTTTGTTTAAGCATATTTCAGCACAACGAATCGTAACTGAACATTTAGTCACTGATATTTCCTTTTTAGCGTCTGATGATAATAATGGAAGAGCAACCAGTAGCATCGACGAACTCATTGTGGCGGATTATATAGCTGATAAAATGAAGTCAATAGGCTTAACGCCATTAGGCAATAAAGGATACTTTTATGATTTTGATTACAGAGTGAGTAGTAAGGCTCATGATACTACTACAGCTGGTGAACCATTACGAAAGGGTAGAAATGTAATAGCGATCTTAGATAATCAAGCAAAATTATCGATAGTAATAGGCGCTCACTATGACCATTGTGGGCGAGGCTTCGATGGGAATTCTCTCGACCCGAATCCAAAGGGAAAGATACATAATGGAGCTGATGACAATGCAAGTGGTGTGGCTGGTGTGCTAGAATTAGCGAGATTTTTTATGCATAATGGTATTGATGAAAATTATAATTTTATTTTTATGACTTTTTCTGGTGAAGAATTAGGCTTAATTGGTTCGAAAAAATGGTGCGAGAATCCAACTTATCCATTATCTCAAATTAATTACATGATTAACATGGATATGATTGGAAGGTTGAATGAAGAGACAAAGAAACTACTGATATACGGAGTTGGGACTTCTGATGCATTTATTCCAGCATTAGAGAAAACAAATTCATATTTCAGCATGAAGTATGACAGCGCCGGCGTCGGACCTAGTGATCAAACTTCGTTTTATTTGAAAGATATTCCTGTATTGCATTTTTTTACAGGTCAACATAGCGATTATCATAAACCTACTGATGATATTGATAAAGTAAATTATGAAGGTGAAGCTCGTGTGCTTGAAAACATTGTGGATTTAATTTTCGAATTAGATTCAAAACCTAAGCTGTCCTTTTTGAAAACGAAAACTATGGAAATGAAAACAGGTGGCTTTAAAGTAACCATGGGTGTAATGCCAGATTATGCTTTCGAAGAAGTAGGATTGCGTTTAGATGGCGTGAGTGATGGGAAACCTGCTGATAAAGCTGGGTTGAAAGCAGGTGATATTATTTTGAAAATAGGAGAGCGAGATGTGAATAATGTAAATGTGTATATGGAAATTTTAGGTGAGCATGAAAAAGGCGAAACCGTAACTATCTATTTTCAGAGAAAAGGCGTTTTGATGGAAACAAGTCTTACCTTCTAAAGTATCTCATTTTTGAGTATAATTTTCAAATGGGGTTTTACACGCACTGAACAATTGTAAAAATTAGAATATTTTCTTAGGCTTGATCATTTAGATTAATATAATCAGTTTAAATAGAGCAATTTGATTTTATCTTCCCCTAACTAGAAACAAGATTTCCATAATTAGAAACTCTTAGCATATTTAAGAAATGACATGGGGCATTTGAACATTTTATTGACCTATTTATTTTTGGTACTAGATCTTAAAAATTGGTCACTAACCAATAATAAATAGGTAAGCCTAAAGTAATATTTATTGGAAATGTGATAGCTAAAGTCATAGGCAGAAATAGCCCAGGATTTGCCTTTGGCGCTGCAATTTTAAATGCAGCAGGCACAGCTATATAAGATGCACTCGCCGCGAGTACGCCGAAAATGAATCTATTAGAAACATCCAGGGTAACGAAGCTACTTAATAGAGAAAAAATGGATCCATTAACCAATGGAATAAGCATGGCGAATAATAGTGGGAAAATGCCATTCGATAAAAATGAATTTAATTTTCGCCCACTTGAAATACCCATATCTAATAAAAAAATGGCTAAGAATCCCTTGAATAAATCAGTTGTAAATGGTTTGATGCCTTCAGCTTGTTTATCACTAGCTAAGAATCCTATGATTAAGCTACCGAGGATAAGCAAGACGCTACCATTGGTAAATGAGTGTTTAATTACGGTTGATTTATTAATCGCTGTAGTGTCATCTTTGTCGTGTTTAGTCATGAGTATTAAACCCATCACAATCGCTGGAGATTCCATGAGTGCCATAATAGCAACCATGTGTCCTTTTATTTCCAGTTGATGCATTTCGAGATATGTAATCGCAGTTACAAAGGTGACCGCACTAACCGAGCCATAAGAAGCTGCAATCGCACCACTATCATATACATTTAGTTTTGTTTTTAGAATAAAAAAAGTGTAGGTTGAAATAATAATCGAAATCCCAACACCAAATAACATCGACCAAACTATTTCCAAATCAAAATGCCCATGTGATAGCTCTTGTCCTCCTTTAAAGCCTATGGAAAATAAAAGATAGAGTGAAATAAATTTTGAAGAATTAGGAGGAATTTCTAAATCGCTTTTTAGATACACAGAGGTAATTCCTAGTATAAAAAATAGAAGTGCTGGATTACTTAGGTTTTCTAATAATAAATCGAAATTCATGAATTAGGTTTTTTAAAGCAAGTGTATCTCTATTAAGGAAATTATGCTTTAGCTAAGCAAAGATGATTGTTTATCATTAAACTAGCAAGAAACAATATCAAGAGTTGTTTCAAGCAATTGGCTTTCGTTTCAGTCTGATTTTTCTTAGGGCTAAACCTGATTTAACTTTATTTCAAACCTGAAATCCTTGGCTACTTGTAATTTGAGAAGTCTTTTTGATTTCACTGTGACCAATTCTTCTCTAATTCTAAAAGTATCAGCAAATCGAGCTTGTGATACATTTTTCAAAATGCCTTGATAAATCTCAATTTTATACCACTTGTAATTTTCCTCCCAAATTTTGCAGTTGAAAATGAAAACTGCAAAATCGATTCAAAAAATCTGATACCTCAGCAAATAACTTTGATAAGATTTTCTATATCGGGGTTGAAAAATTGAATCTTCTGCGTCGAATTGATTTTTCTCAGGAAAGCCTTATCAGAATAATTTTTATTTTCTTAGACCGTTAAGCGCTTCTGTCAACTTGCTTAATTGTGCTTTGTCAGTCTCTAACTGCGTCTTTAAAGTAGCTTGCAGATTTTTATTTTCTTCGATTTTTCTATCTGTTTTTGCTAAATCTTCTTTATAATCAATCGCATCTTTTAAACCATCGCTGTATCTTTTTTCAGCTTTTTTAGCATTGCTTTCTGCTTTTTTCACTTCCTTTTTTAAGGCTTTCATGCCATCCACTGTGGCGGTCTTTATCTTTACATTATCATAATTCTTTTGTTCCATTTCAATTTCTTTCTTCAAGTTTTCTGTGTCAAGTATGTTGTTGGCAATTTTAGATTCTATTTTCGCTCTATCTTTCTGTAATCTTTCAGCATCTTCAACTGCATTTTTACTCTTTTTTTCGCCATCTTTAATAAGATCGTTTTGCTTCTCAATATCTTGATTCAAAGCAAAGACATTTGCGTCTGTCGCAAAAGAAGTTAAATATTTAAATATATTTTGTATCACAATTGAATCGTCATCAGACCTTAAAAAATTGTCATAGCCTTTTGAGCAAAGCATATATACTGTTGCGCTTTGTTTACGATCTTCTACATTGAAATAGTAATCCATTTTTTCGGGTGCAATTTCAGTAATTGTAATTCCTTTATATAAGCGAAAGCCGTCTTTCGTTTTTTCACCCTTACCTAATTTGGCATTGGTCATTTTTTGATACAAAGCACCTTCTATAATTTCAACATCAAAATAATAATCCATAACAACGCAAGGTTGAGTTACTTTATTAATCATAACGCTTGATGTTTTAGCATTTTGCCCAAAACATACAAATAGGTTAAGAATAAAAAGCGCACTTAAAAAATATTTTCTCATATTTATGTGTAATTCCTTACAAAAGTACATGTTTTATAAATCTTTATTTAATTTAATACTAAAAACAATTCGCAAGTTTATACTTTTGAGGACTAAAATATTTTTCAATTGAGTGTAAAAAAATTAGCTGGTCAAACTTTATGGTATGGTTTGCCATCTATTGCAACTCGTTTTATCGGATACATTTTAAATTTCTCACTAGTATTTTTATATCAAGCCGCTGATACTTCAGATTTAACTCAAATTTATGCAATCTTCCCTTTCTTAAATATATTGTTTACTTACGGAGTTGAAACAAGTTATTTTCGTTTTTCACAAACTGAGAAAAAGGATGCACTGTATAGCACTTTGACAATTTCTGTGCTTGTCACTACCATTTTTTTTACAAGTTTAATGTACTTGAACGATTCTCAAATTATATGGCTTGCTCATTTGCAAAAGCACCCTGAGTATTTGCATTATATGGCAACCATTGTTTTTTTTGATACACTTTCTGCACTGCCTTTTGCAAAACTCCGTCAAGAAGAAAGGCCTGAGCGTTATGCATTTATAAAGTTGCTCAGCATTTTTATTAATGTATTTATTGTGCTTTGGTTTATTGGTATTTGTCCTTCTATCGCAAAGTCAAATGCTTCTAGTATTTTTTTAATGGGGTATCATCCTAATATTGGAATTGCCTATTATCTTATTGGCGGGGTGATTGGAAGTGTCATTGCATTTCTATTATTGTTGAGTGAATTTAAATCTTTTAAATTTCAATTTGATTTTTCATTATGGCAAAGAATTATGATTTATGCTTTGCCAATGGTATTTGTTGGTTTTGGAGGTATGATAAACGATATGCTAAGCCGATTGGTGTTTCAACATGTTACAGATTTGCCTGCTGCAGAATCAGAAAAGCAATTGGGTATTTTTGGCGCTAATTATCGTTTGGCTGTTCTAATTACTATTTTCATACAAATGTTTAGGCTTGCAGCCGAACCTTTCTTTTTTAATCAATCAAAGAATAAAGATGCTCCTGAGACTTATGCTCGTGTGATGAAGTTATTTGTAATTGCATGCTCTTATATGTTTTTGTTCGTAGGTGTTTATTTAAATATTTTCAAACATATCATGACATTGAAGTATCCTGAATATGGAGAAGGAATTGGCATTGTTCCTATTCTGGCATTTGGAGGTGTTTGCTTAGGTATTTATTATAACTTGTCGATTTGGTATAAGTTAAAAGATAAAAATTGGTTTGGGGCGGCAATTACATTTGCAGGAGCACTTATTACTATTTTGCTAAACATTTGGTGGATACCGATTTACGGCTATATGGGAAGTGCATGGGCTACATTTATATGTTATGCATTTATGATGTTAAGCAGCTATTTTCTTGGACAAAAATATTACCCTATTCCTTATGAAGTTGGTAAAATTTCTATCTACTTATTTTCAATTACTGCTCTTACCGCAATCTCGATTCAGTTAAATCAATTTATTGATAAAATATTATTGCAATTTTTATTAGGTAGTTTTCTAATTATTGTATTTAGTGCTATTGTTTATTTCATGGATAGAAAAGAATTACAAAGCTTCCCTTTGCTAGGTAAGTATATCAAATAATTTTAGTTACTATGGAATAGGAAAAACTTAATTCTAACAATCAGTTGATGAAAAGCTTATAAGCCAATTTTAGTAGAAGCTTTATTTACATGATGCTTTATTTGATTAATGAGATTTTCACAGTATGGCAAATAGTTAGTTACTGTTTCTAAAGTGACAGGAGCAATAGGCTCAATATAGGCATATGATTTTGAGCTTTGTTTAACTTTATCTTTTAACAAGCCAACTTGATTAGCGAGCCAGCAAAATGTACTTATCACAAACACGACGAAAAAACTATAAAGTACTGCCCCTGATAAATTGTTCACCCATCCTAAAAAGACTTTATCCAATATTTTTTCAACAAATTTAACCAACATATGACAGCCAAAAATAGTTGCAAAAAATAATATTATGAATGAAATGAAAACTGTATACTGGCTCGTATACCATTCGTTATTGAAAAGGTATGTTGCCAATTCGTGTGATAATTTCATCGAAATAATTACCGCTAATAATACTGCCACCAAGGATCCTAACGCCCATAATAAACCTTTTTTCCAACCTCGGTAAAAAGCTAGGCATGCAAGTATTAATATAATTAAATCAAATGTCATGCGCTTAGCTTTGTAATAAATCTTTTACAATAGTTGAAATTAGTTTGCCGTCAGCCTTTCCTGCTAATTGTTTGGTTGCAACTCCCATAACTTTCCCCATATCAGCCGGTGAGCTAGCACCAACTTGTTGCATAATTTCTTGCAAAGCCTTTCGTAAAGAAGTTTCATCCATTTGTTGCGGCAAATACTTTTCGATTATTTCCAGCTCCTCTTTTTCTTTTGAAGCTAAGTCATCGCGATTTTGTTCAGCATATACTTCTATAGAATCTTTCCGTTGTTTCGCTAATTTTTGTAAAAGCTTTATTTCGTCATCTTCGGTTAAATCTCCAGATTGTCCATCAGCGGTTTTTGCTAACAATATGGCTGATTTAATAGCACGTAGCGCACGTAATGCTGCTTCTTGTTTACCAAGCATGGCAGTTTTGATTTCAGTATTGACTGTATTCTCTAAAGACATAATCGTGGAGTTATTTGATATTACAATTGATTTTTTTTCATTTCACTTTCCATTTTCTCTTTTAAGGATTTAGAAAATGTTCGCATTTCTTCTGAAATAGATTTATTCTTGGTCGCTCGTTCGTAGGTGTCTGCCATGGACATAATGGTTTGGTAGAAAAAATCATCCATCTCATCAACCATCATTTTTTTTGTCCATAAATCAATTTTTAGGACAGCACTTTCATTCACATCCCAAATGCTTAACATAAAAGCTTTGGCCTCAGTTGGCGTATAAACACCACCTTCCGCAGCTTGCCAAAATATTTTTTCAGGAACTTTTTGTTCGTCTAATTCTACTTGTAATTGTATTGTGGAAGGATTTGCCATATTTAATTATTTGTCCTTGCAAATAAACGCAATCCTATTGTAAACCTTACAAAAGATTAATTAAAATCTTGGACATCCGTAAATTTTTCGATTGCCATCGTCTTTTCGGTAATTCCCTTGAAGTATTAATGAAAATTCAAATGCTCCAACTCCTCCATTGCCCTTACTCAATTGAGAAATGGTGTGATCATAGTTTACCATAAATCGATTGTTCTTAAATTTAAATCCAGCAACACCTACTATTGCATCATTGTTACGATAAAATGCACCTAATATGACTTCATTGCTGCTTAATCCAGTTCCATCTATGGAGGTATTGATATTTACCAAAGATCCTAGCATCAACTCACTTGCCTTTTTTTGACGTGCATAATAAACCGAAGGATTCAACATAATGCGAGCGCTGGCTTTGTAGATTACATCAACTTGTGCATTGGGTCTTACGCCTAAACGATTGCTTTGCCCATAAAAAGTTTCAATAGGCCTATTCATATTCATTATCCCAAGACTGGCTTTTAAATAAAGGTCATTGTTGTTGAAATATCCGAATCCTACACCTGCACCTGCACTATTGAAAGTTGACTTTTGTGAAGGAGAACCTTCCAAGTTTGGGGCGGATCTATCGAAAGCAAATTCGTCCCACTGTACATCGAAAGTTAGTTTGCTGAAATCCACGCTGCGTTGGTTAGATGCATATGATAAACCTAATGAAAGGCTCGAGTTTTCGCTAGTAAGCACGTGGTATGCAATATTACCCTGAATTTTAGTTAAGGCAAGTTGACCATCGCCTGCCACATCACGCCACACACCACCGCCTAATCCGAGCCAGCTATTTTCCCACTTAGCTCTTCCAATACCTACATCGGCAAAGGCGCTAAAAGTGTTGTAAGGTATTGGAATGGTTGCTCCTTGATTCCGAAATTGAATTCCAACACGATAATCATTGTCGGGTAACATACCTGTATTCGCAGGATTGATTAAAAGAGGCGCATTATAATATTGTGAGAAGTGAATACCTTGTGAAAATGCACCTTGAAGGAATAAAATTTCTATAACAATAAGCGTGAATATTTTTTTCATAATCAATTTGTTTTATCGAAGCAACGTGATATTTCCTTTTTTAAAAGTACGTGTTCCATCAAAGAAGTCGACACTTAATGTATATTGATAAGTCTCCATTTCTTGAAGCACACCTTTGTATTTTCCATCCCAACCTACTTTTTTATCTTTGGTTTCAAAGATTTTTTCGCCCCAACGATTAAAAATTCTGAAAGTCAATTTGTCAATTCCATATCCTTTGACAAAGACAAAATCGTTATTACCGTCCCCATTCGGTGAAAAGCCAGTTGGTACATCAGCCAATGGAATAACAACACCTCTAACAGGTTTGCAAATAGTATCAACACAACCTACTTCGTTTTTTGCAGTAAGGCAAACATTGTAGGTGCCATCTTTTTGATAAATATGAATTTCATCCTTTTGTGTTGACGTACTACCATCTCCAAAGTCCCATAGATAACTTGTCGCACCCGTAGAAAGATTTTTGAATTCGGTTGCTTTATTTGCTTCAGGAGGGTTTGGCGACCAGTTGAAATCGGCTATGGGCGAAGTAAGAATTGTGATTGTTTTTGTAACAGAATCGAACTTATTGCATGTGAGCGGATTTCCTGACAAAAGAAAAATCGAATAAGTACCTGGTAGGGTATACTCATTCGTTGGATTTTGAGAAGTACTTGTATTGCCATCTCCAAAATTCCAGTTCCAAGTAGTTGATGAGACGCTTTGATTGTTGAAATTAACCTTCGCGGGCAGACAAACAGAATCAGGCATATCAAAAGCAGCTGAAACGAGACTTGTACTATAATTAACGACTCTTGTAAAGACCGCGGGGCTGTTACAAGCGTTAGTATCTATTATTGTAAGTGTTATTGTAAAAGCCGATGAAGTTGGAAATGAATGAATAGGAGGATTAGGGCCGTTGAATGTTGTTCCATCGCCGAAGTCCCATGAATAGGTGGTTCCGGGGTTAATGCCTCCTGTGTTTGTAGTACTAAGATTCACGAAGGTTGCGGTAAAAGGATCACAAGAATCAACTTTAATTACATTGAATAGAGGAAGAATGCTATCAGCTTTAACTGTAATATTCATTGTACTCGTATCAGAAGTAGCAGTACAACCATCGGGGTTATAAGCGAATAAGGTTACTACATAATTGCCTGGTGTTGTGTAGATATGTGTTGGATTTATACTTGTAGATTGATTGCCATCGCCGAAATCCCAAACAAAGTTTGAGGCACTTAAACTATTATTCGTAAAATTAATAGTTAGAGGAGCGCATCCCACAGAATCGCCGACTATAACTGCTTGGGCTTTCGGATTCTGAAAGTTGAACCGGATTTTAACAGCCGCTAAGTTGCAATTAGTAGCTTGGTTGTTTGGAGACCAAACGCCTGGTGTTGTTGGGAATACAACTGATGCGGGTGTAGTACTATTGGCACATCTCGCACACATAGCTTGGTAAATAATGCCATTTTTATCAAATCGGCTCGTGCCACCATCTACATGTTCTCCATTGCCCCCATTTTGTCCGAAGAAAGAACCATAAACTAAACTCTGGAAATTCTTGCTTAAAACAATAAAATAGTAGTCACTTCCATCTGTAGTGCTTTGTAGCGCTGTCCCACTTGTTATGGGCAGACCGGTGGTATTACCTGGGTTGGTTGGAATAATTGGACCTCCCCAACCAGACACATATACATTATCACATTTATCAACAAGAAAAGCGTTGATAGAAATGTCCGTTGTATTATTTGTGCCTTTGCCAAAAACAGTGGAATAAATAGGCGTGCTTAAATTATTATTGAATTTTGTGATAAATTGACTCGAATTTGCGACACTCCAAACACCTGAACCTATTATAGGATAATTGCCAGTTGTTTGCCCTACTGCATACACATGATTGCTGTCATCCGTTTGAATTCCGAATACCTGATCGTAAGAGTTTGTCCCAATAAAAGTGCTAGTCAGCAAGGCTTTTGTATTGGAATTAAATTTCATTAAAAAGCCATCAGCAGTACCCCCTTGGTAAGCCGATTGCCAAGTGCCTCCTGTAGTTGGGAATCCAGCACTCGATGTGCCTCCCGCAACAAATAGTTCCAATGGATTTATTTTATTTATGGATAAAACATAAGCTGCATCATCTGAAGTTCCACCTATTCTGCAACTCCATAGTAACGTTGTTAGAGTAGGGTTTAATTGAATGATTGCTGCATCTTGCGAACCTCCAGTGCCTAATAAGGTTGAATTTACAAGAGGAAAATCAGTTGATCTTGTGCAAGTCGCAACATAAATATTATCATTGGCATCTACAATTACTTCGCTTCTGGCATCGTCCGCATAATTGTGCTTTAATCCCCCAATTACCGAACCTGAAACATCAACATTTACAGACTCCGCATTGCTACCGCCCACATAGGTGCATCCAAGGTTTACAGTACCAGCAGCATTGAATTTTGCAACGAACAAATCGCCACCTCCATTATATGTTGGATCTGCTGCAGCCGATGTGATTGGAAATGAATTTTGTGGTGAAAAAGTTCTACCTGCTATTACAAGATTTCCAGCATTATCAACAATTAAACTGTGCGGTTGATCATTTTCTGCTCCACCAAAATAAGTCGAATAAATAAGTGAAGAACCATTTGTATTAAATTTGCTTACTGTGCAATCGGTTGGAACTGCGCCAGATCCGCCTCCATAATTAGGTTGAATAGCTCCAACGGATGGAAATATAGGATAATTGCCACTTAAGCTAGCGCCTCCATTCCCAATTACAATTCCACCTGCGTAAAAATTACCCAACGAGTCGTAAGTTGCTGTAAAACCCCAATTATCTGCAGTTGAACCTGTGAAAGAGCAAAACTCAAT